>JAOUPN010000002.1 GCA_029879905.1 Nitrospira sp.
AGTATCGGTAATGAGGACGCGATGTCGGACCTCACTGCGGCAATGACGCGATTCGGCACGTACTGTTCGGCCACCGCTCGCCGAAGTTCGCACGATGCTTCCTGTGTTTCATCGCCTGCGAAGACGAGTTCCACCGGTCCTTGCGTCAAAAAATCTACGACGGCCAAGGTTCTCGCAAAAGCTCGAGGGTAACGTGCCATCTGCCTTCCATATGCCCGTACGGCTCCGACGGCCGCGTCGCGCCAATCGCGCCGGTCAAAATGGACGGATAGTCTGGCTAAGGCTGATGCCGCGATGGCATTGGGGCTGGGGGTGGCTCCATCGGTTCCTTCGCGAGTCCGAAGAATAAGAGCCTCATGCTGTTTGGCCGTGGAAAAGAATCCACCGGGCGCAGCATCATGAAAGTCCGTTATCATCAATTCTGCCAGCTTGGCTGCTTCATGGAGGTACCGGATATCGGCGCCGGCTTCATAGAGATCCAGCAGTCCTTCCGCAAGCCAGGCATAGTCTTCGAGATAGGCATTCAGATGGGCGCGGCCTCCCCGTGATGTTCGTAACAGCCGGCCGTTCGGCAAGGTGTGTGTGTGGAGCAAGAAGTCTGCTGTGTGTATGGCCGCGTCGCGGTAGCGGGGTTCGCCAAAGACTCTGGATGCCTCGGCCATGGCCGACAGCATCATGCCGTTCCAGGCCGTGATCACTTTGTCGTCCAGTGCGGGGGGAATCCGCTTCAATCTGGCCTGATACAAGATCGGTGTGACCCGAGCGGCGGTGTCCAATAATTCATCCGTCGTCAGGTTCAGCTGTTCGGCAATGGTTTCAACGGGGCGGAGGCGGTTCGGAATGTTCGTGTGTTCCCAATTGCCTGCGGCTGTGATGTCGTAGAGCGCACAATATCGATCGGCATCGTCGTCGTTATCGAGGGCGGCTCGCACTTCCGCAGAGGTCCACACGAAGAATTTACCTTCAACGCCTTCAGAGTCCGCATCGGTCGCCGAGTAAAACCCTCCAGCCGGTCCGGTCATTTCTCGGAGTACATAATCAAGCACCTCGGTCGCCACTTTACGGTAGAGCGGCTTTTGGGTGACTTGGAAGGCTTCGACGTATACTCGGGCCAGCAGGGCATTATCGTAAAGCATCTTTTCAAAGTGCGGAACGAGCCATCGTGCGTCCGTCGAATAGCGGGCGAATCCTCCTCCGACATGGTCGTAAATTCCTCCGGCTGCCATCATGTCGAGTGTGGTCGTGACCATCCGCAGGGTATGTGGGTCGTGAGACCGTGCATAACAGCGAAGCAGCAGTGAAAGCCCCGCAGCCGGCGGAAACTTGGGGGCGGACCCAAAGCCGCCATGCGTGTGGTCGAAATCGTCTGCAAACTGGGCGACGGCTTCTTCCAAGACGGATTCGCTGACGGAAACCGGGGCCACCGTTTTTCCTGCTTGTTGCAGTTGCGTGGTCACGTCTTTGGCTTGCGCGCGGACATGAGCCGCATCCTTCTTCCAATAGTCGGCGATGCGTTGCAGTAGTACGCCGAATCCCGGACGGCCCCAGCGATCTTCGGGTGGGAAGTAGGTTCCTGCAAAAAATGGTTCTTGGTCCGGAGTCAAAAAGACGGTCATCGGCCAGCCGCCGTGACCCTGGTTCATGGATACGGTGGCTTGCATGTAGATGTCATCTAAGTCGGGCCGTTCTTCTCGGTCCACCTTGATACAGACAAACTCGCGGTTCATGATATCGGCAATGGCCTTGTTCTCGAATGATTCACGTTCCATGACGTGACACCAGTGGCAGGCGGAGTAGCCGATCGATAACAGGATGGGGCGGTTCTGCGCCTTGGCGGTTTGCAAGGCTTCGGGTCCCCAGGGATACCAGTCGACGGGGTTATGGGCATGTTGAAGCAGGTACGGACTGGTTTCGTGAATGAGGCGGTTCGGAGGATTGGTGGGGGATGACGGCATCGGGCAAACACCCTAGCATCGTTGTGGAACAGCGTCAACGGCAGCCGGCGATCATCGGCAACGCGAATGTCCTTGTGAGGGGTGAGAATCACGTGTTCGGCTATGTTTCGATAGGTGAACGTCAGCTCATACGAGCAGAGATGGAGAGATTGCAGCCGTGAATGCACAACGACGCGACGAAAGGCGAGTGGGGTCGGTGAGATATCATCAAGCACTCAGAAGTGCTCGAGCGATTCATTCGGCGCCATTGGCTCTTCTGACTTGAAATTCACTGTGCTAGAATGCCGTCTCTTTGTCTGTGAGTCACAGGATGCCGTTTTCGACCAGCAAGTACATAAAATTCCGCCAAGGGATGCAGAAGCGTATAGGGTCGCTGCGTTTGAAAGCCGGCGACAGTTTGGATATCGCCGTCGATGTTATGATGGAAGCCCGGGTCGACGGGTTTTTTCGAGTGGAGCAAGGACTCGAAGAAATCATTCGATCTTTGGTCGAGATCGAAGACGAGTTGGAGGTGATTCGGGATTTGTCCGGCGCGATCCGTCTTGAATCCCGGCTGGAATTTGTCGAGGATCGTTGGGATGAATTCGACAGTGAAATTCGGGAACGACCCAGGCGTCGCCGGAGAAAGCTGAATCTTGCGGACCTGTTGAAATCCGCCGGCGGAGACGGCCGGGCGCTTTCGGAAAATCCCGGTAGCATCAATAATGCGGTAGATGCCTATGCCGTCATGGGTGTCGAGTTCGGGAGTTCCCTCGCCGATGTGACCGCCGCCTTTCGAGTCAAGGCCAAACTGTTGCATCCTGATGCCAACAACGGAGATCGCAGTTCTGAACCGGAACTTCGCCGCATGCTGGAGGCCTATCAATTTCTGAAAGAATATCTCAGTTTGAGCAATACGGATCCCATGCGTCCACCTGACCGTCCGTATACGCCGTATGAATAACGATATGACCGCAGTACCCCATTATATTACCAGTGCCGCCGCCCTTGGGGAATTGTGCGCTCAGCTGAAAGACAGTCCGCGTCTTGCGCTGGATACGGAATTTGTCGGCGAAGATAGTTTTGTCCCCAAGCTTGAGCTTATTCAGGTTGCGACGGACGAAACGGCGGCGGTCATCGATTTTCCCGCCGTTCGAGGTGAAAGTGCCCTGGATGTGTTTTGGGAAATTGTGTGTGATCCGGCCTCACAAAAAGTCGTCCATGCGGGCAGGCAGGATTTGGATCTCTTTGCCGTTCATGCAGGGCAGATTCCCAAACCGTTTTTTGATACACAGATCGCCGCGTCACTGGTCGGGTATGGTCCGCAGGTTGCCTATGCCAATCTTGTGCAACGAGTCCATGGCGCAAAATTAGAGAAGGCGCATACCTTCACCAACTGGAGCGCTCGTCCTTTGTCTCAAGCCCAATTGGCATATGCCCTCGAAGATGTCACGTTTTTGCTGGCCATCCATGACCATTTATCTGCTCGCCTTTCGAAGTTCGGCAGACTGGAGTGGGTCGATGAAGAGTTCTCACGGTTGGAAACCGCAGTAGGGGAAACGCGCCGGGAACCTCAAGCACGGTACCAAAAGGTGAGAGGATGGGATTCGCTCAAACCAAAGTCGGCCGCGGTCCTGCGTGAATTGGCGGCTTGGCGAGAAGAGGAAGCGAAGCGTAGGAATGTTCCTCGAGGACGGGTGATGCGCGACGAGGTCTTACTTCAATTGGCACGCCATCCGCCGCGCAACCTTCACGAACTCCGTGGCGTCAGAGGGATACATGGCGGAGAGGTCGACAGACATGGCGAGACGCTGCTGGCTGTGATTAAAGAAGCGGTCGAATTGCCTCCATCGGCTTGGCCGGAGGTGCCTCGAGAACGGAAATCGGAACCGGAATCGGTTGGTCTTGTGGAACTGCTTCAGGCGGTGGTCAAGGCTCGAGCGATGGAGGAAGAAATTGCTCCGACGGTATTAGGAACAACGTCGGACCTTCAGGCACTGGTCGAAGCCAAGGGGAATCGTGCGGCGCTTGATCTTCCTCTGATCAAAGGGTGGAGACGTGTGTTGGTGGGAAATCTGCTCCTGGATGTATTGGACGGAAAACTTGCCGTAAGGGTCGATGCGAAGTCCGGAACGGTCACGTGGAGTCCGTATCCGATCCTGCCGAGTCTGGAACAGTGAACGCACCCGCCTTTGCAGTTGCAAAGGTTGCTTCGGCGGAGTAGGCTCGGCGAGATGTCGCCGAAGACTCAAAAGGGGCCACGGCTGTCTGGCCTTCGTAGCCGAACTGATTCGGCGAAGTAGGCGCAGCCCGTGGGGCTCCACAACGTGTGTAGAAACGATCCGCCGATATCGTGAAGGTCAAGCGTAAGGCTAAGGCCGAGCGACTCAACATTTCCTCCTAAACTGTAACATCGACCTCAGTCTTTTCAGATGCGCGTGCGGCGGCTAGGCCGGATGTTCATTTTGGACATGTGCTGCCTTGACGAGAGAGGACCTGCGTCCGTCTTCCGGAGCCGGTTTCTGTCTTGGTATGCCCAAAAACGAGCAGATACCATCTCCTCTTCACATGATGGCTTGCGCCGTTCATGTATCTCATTGAGAAATAATCGAGTATCTGCAGTGATTTGACGGAAGTCGCATCTGATCTTGGTACGATTCTCGCTATCGCAGGGAGATGATCAAAGCCCATATGGTGTGACGCTGAATGCCTCCCCTTATTAAAAAAGCATTATTCGACTTCTTAATTCCAGGCGGGTTGATTTTTGCCGCCGGATTTACACTCTTTCGTCTTCACGGACTTCCTCACTGGGTGGATGGGCCGGTTCAGGTTTTCCCCCTGATCATTCTGGCGTTCGGGTTCTTTTTTGGATGGTATCTCGCGAGCAGTCGTCTGATTCTTTCGCTCGTGGTCTTGGTATTGGCCGACCGTGCGGTTGCTCTGTACTCGCCGGCTGATCCTGAATCATCCGGATCCGTCTTCTTTTCAGTCGCGGCTCTGTTAGTGCCCCTGAATCTCATGGCGTTTTCTCTGATCAAGGATGAAGCGATTGCCACATGGCGCGGTGTTTCCCGCCTGCTGCTTGTACTCCTACAGCCGTTTCTTGTGTTTTGGCTCGCTCGTCCGGGGCAGGCCTGGGTTGCCTCTTCCTTGCAGCAGCCGTTGGTGCAGATGGTCAAGACGGATTGGATCGCGATCCCCCAATTGGCAATCTTGGCCTATGCCGGGGCCCTGCTTTTAATCGGCACTCGATTTATCGTCGGACGACATCTTCTTGATAGCGGTACACTCTGGACGTTGATTACATCTGTTGTGGCCTTTCAGGGAGTGCTGACCGGCTGGTCTCCGACCAGCTTTTTTTCCACCGCGGGTCTTATTTTCTTTGTCACATTGCTGCAGTCCTCCCACAGGCAAAGCTATTGCGATGAGGTCACGGGTGTTCCCGGAAAGCTGGCGTACGACGAAGCCGTGGCGGGTCTGGGCAAAAAATATGTCCTTGCCGTCGTGGGAATCGATCAGCTGAAACAATACGGTAGCCAGCGTGGCAAGTCTGTGAGCGAGCAAGTACTTCGTCTATTGGCTCAAAAGATCATGACTGCTGCAGGGGCTGGAAGAGTCTATCGTCTTGCCGGGGAAGAGTTTCTCCTCATATTTACCAGAAAAACCGCGACGGCCACCTTGGTAGATCTCGGCGCCGTTCGCAAGGCGGTAGAGGAAACCGATCTCTATGTGAGTCGTCGAGACCGAGTGTGGGAAGGAGAGGGGGAGACGCGTAAGAAGTCCGGCGATGAACGACTTCCTGTTACGGTCAGCATCGGCCTTGCAGCGGTGGACGGCACCATATATTCTCTCGACTTAGTGACAAAGGCGGCCTACCGAGCCCTCTATGAAGCGAAAGGAGAGGGAGGCAATCGTGTGAAGCGAGGCACCGTATCAACGGAGAGTCCCACATCCCGCTCCACATCCACAGGGCCGGTTATGGCGTACAGTGATTTCTAGAGCTGAGTGTCTTGTCACAGTAACGTTGTAATCGATTCCGCCGGCCTGGCTAACAGCGCCTGCTCGCCTTTTTCAACGATCGGGCGTTGAATCAAGTCCGGATGTTTCACCATCAATTCGATCAGTTCGTCGTCGGAGACGGGGTGTTTTGCTAAATTGAGTTCCTTGTAGATATCTTCCTTGGTTCGCAGCACATCTCTGGGAGAGAGCCCGGCTTTTTTCAAAAGACGTTTCAGTTGTACTGCCGTGAACGGTTGCTCATAGTAATTGACGGCGGTGAAGGATGTCCCGCTCTCTTTTAACAGACGGACGGCCGTGCGGCAGGTGCTGCAGGTTGGTTTCTGGTAAATCGTAATATCTGACATGATCACTCCTTATGGAATAGATGCCTTGACGAATTTTTTGCCGCTATGCTAGATGCTACGCATTCATTTTTGGATTCATCGTTGGGACATAGGTTATGCCTTTAGTGGGAACCAGCTCGTCGGGTCAGTACTCCTGTGCCACCTCATCACACTATACCCTCAGAGATCTTCGTGCCAAACGCAAAGGGCAGCCGGTGTTTGTCCTTGGGCATCTTCTCCATCGCAAAGGGCAAGAGGCGGCGTTTGAAGCCTTCAACGATCGAATCGCCCTCGTCAAGTTCAGCGACGGAGGCGTTGCCGGCTATGATCCGATCGAGCTGTTACTCCCCACGGAGATCGACGACAAGGGTGTCGCGTATTTTGAAATTCGTTCTTGCCGCGCCTGCGAGATTCTGTTCCCGTTGACCTTGGATGAAGCCGATTCGGATCAGGAGCCGGAACAATGCCAGGAGTGCAGAACCTAATCCATAAATGGGGCGATCTCCAAGGCTTTCTTCAGTAAACAATCTCCTGCAAACCCTTGCAGCACCATCGGAAGCATGGCGCTGTCAATGACTCGTACGGATGCGACGTGAAATCCCTCCGGAACGGGACGCCCCTCTAATTTCAATGCGTGGCAGATTTCCAGCGATTTCCAAATCGGATTGGAAAGAATGTCTTCCGACACGAGCAGGTCGACATCCGAGGCTGTAGAATCGACCGACACCCGTGCTGCAATGCGAGAGGGGTCTCTCGGTTGTTCTCGTACGACAGCAAAAGCGATGATCTCGTCTCCCGGCGATGCCGGGGCTGTTGTGTACATCAGGGTGGTCAAAATGACCAAACAGCCTATGCCGGCAATCGCACGCATTGTGTGTTCGTGGGATACCCTGTCTATCGGATCCTGTGTGCGGCCTGTCCCTGCCGCATGTGCAGTATGCCAAGCGGAGCAGTCCATTTCAAGGATTCCGACGGCCATTTTACTGGGATCATGGTAATCTAAACAGTCGAATGTTGATGCGGACCTTCATGACTCGCGAGGTGCACCGATGCCACATGACTTTATGCCGGGACTCGCCGGTGTTCCAGCCGCAACGTCATCGATTAGTGATGTCGATGGTCGACAGGGCGTACTTGAATATCGCGGATTGCGGGTTGAGGAACTGTGCGGGAAGTCTTCGTATTTAGAAACCGCCTACCTGCTCCTGTTCGGTCGTCTCCCGACGCTGGAGGAATATACACGATGGACTTATGACGTCACCCGCCATCGGCGAATCAAATTTCGCATCGTGGATCTTTTGAAATGTATGCCCGAATCTGGTCATCCGATGGATGCGCTGCAAGCAGCGGTTGCGGCGTTGGGGATGTTTTATCCGGGGCGTCACGTCGATGATGTGAACAATAACTATTGGTCTGTTGTGAGGTTGATCGCCAAGATTCCGACCATCGTTGCGGCGTGGGCACGTATTCGTCATGGGGACGACTATGTCCCGCCGCGTGACGATCTCGGGTTTTCCGAAAACTTTCTGTATATGCTGACAGAAACGGTCCCACCGCCGATCTGGAGCGAAGTGCTCGATGACTGTCTGATTCTGCATGCGGAACATACGATGAACGCCTCCACGTTTTCGGGTCTGGTTACTGCCTCCACGCTTGCCGATCCTTATACGGTCGTGGCCTCGTCGATCGGGGCTTTGAAGGGGCCGCTGCACGGAGGTGCGAACGAGGAAGTGGTTCAAATGCTGAGAGAAATCGGTTCGCCGGAGCGGGCGGGGGCCTATGTGGAGGAAAAACTGCGGGCCCAGCAAAAACTGATGGGATTCGGCCACCGAGTGTATAAGGTCAAGGACCCTCGAGCGACGGTGCTGCAAGGTCTGTGTCAGCGCCTCTTTTCAGAGTGCGGACGTTCTCCTCTGTACGAAGTGGCCTTGGCCGTTGAGGCGGCGGCGGAAGCCGCACTTAGTCGGAAGGGGATTTATCCTAACGTCGATTTCTATTCAGGGATCATCTACGACAAGATGACTATCGAGATGGATCTCTTTACCCCGCTCTTTGCGATGGCACGTGTGTCGGGCTGGTTGGCCCATTGGCTGGAACAATTGCGGGAAAACAAGCTGTTCCGGCCCGATCAAATTTATTCCGGTGAGCACAATCGTCCGTATGTGCCGATCGAACAGCGGTAGACTTCCTCACAAGATTTCCTCCCCCTTGACTCTTCATCAAGAGGCGTTACCTGCTCCCTAAATACAGTATCGACGCGGCGCCGCGCGAGTTACGGGAGAAACATAGAAATAAGGAGGTTTGCCATGACACTCGTACGGTGGGATCCGTTTCGTGAACTGGAAGATATGTCTGAACGATTGAATCGGGTGTTTGCACGTCCGGCGCTCCGTACGCCCGGCGGGAAGGAGCATTTGACGGTGGCGGATTGGATCCCTACCGTTGATATCAGTGAAACCGATCAGTCGTACCTCATTAAAGCGGAATTGCCTGAGGTCAAGAAAGAAGACGTCAAAGTGAGAGTGGAAGACGGTGTCCTGACCCTGTCAGGAGAGCGTCGACAGGAGAAAGAAGAGAAGGGGAAAAAGTACCATCGGGTCGAGCGGTCGTACGGAAGTTTTGTGAGAAGTTTTGCCTTGCCGGAATCGGTGGATGAAAGCGGGGTGAAGGCAGAATATAAAGACGGCGTGCTGAATTTGCATCTCCCCAAGGCTGAAAAAGCCAAGCCTAAGGCCATTGAGGTGAAGGTGGGGTAAGGATTGTGAAAGGTACGTGAGTGGTGTGTGCCGAACTGGAAGGCCCGCGAGAGCGGGCCTTCCTATTTTTAGCGTAGGGTGAGTTATTCATAATGGGCTTCTTCATAAGAAGTACAGGGGGAGTCAAGATTTCATGGCCTAGACGGAGCAATCAATCGGAGTGTGAACCGGTTAGGTGGTTGGTAGGTGTCTGGTCTATGGGGGGTTAAGAAAGGCTGGGGTGTGGTAGGCGTGGGCCTTGAAGGTGTTTGAAAAATGCGAGGAACAGCAAGTGATGCAAGTCGAAGACCTCAGGGGGTGCCGAGGTTGAGGCATAGTTCAGACTATAACACCGTTGAACGAGTCCCTCATGGTCGAGTTGATCGATGAGCGTTGAGCAAGCATCGCAGGCCGTCCACCCTGAGGAAAAGTATTCGGCTTTGCCGTAAACAGGGTCTAGGTCGTCGGGGCCGACACAGGGGAGGTCATCCTTGAGCGAGATCGGCGTATCCGGAACGATTTCTCGGTCGGTCGTGAGATAAAACGGTTCGGTGGGATAGAGACTTGCGACCGGTCGGGTGTTGCAAAAATCGCAGACCGGAGCCACTGTTTGCAAATGGTCTTGTGACATACTGGTATTTTCCGTAAGGCCTCTCTTTCCTGCAATCCACCATTCGAGGGGGAGAGGACGGCCATTAATCTAATCCGGTTGTTTTCCCTCATGCCATCGGTACTTCAAGACACCTGAATAGACTTTCCCCACGTTGATGGCATGTTCTCCGAGTCGGCGGGCGACTTGATTGCGGTGTTGCTGCCAAGAGAGAAAGGCCGCACCATCCATGGGTTTGCCGCCTGACTCGGCATTGGCCTTTTGCCACTGAAGCCGTTTCAGCATGATTTGCCGTGCTTCGTCCAATGAACAGTTCAGCATGTCGGCTTCTTTTTGGGCAAGCCGATCAAAGTCATCTAGTCCCACAGGCCAAGGTCGTCCGGCTCGGTAGATCTTTGCCACTTGTCCCAAGGGCATACGTACAAGCTGGCTGATATATTCCTCTGTCGCGGAGTACGGACCTTCAGGTTCAGGGATCGGCCCGGAAGTTCTCCATCGGTGAATAAGGGAGAAAGGGAAGACAGTCCAGCGCATCGTGAGGCTCCTTCTTGTATTACAGGAACACGTCGGTCACGAGCTGGATCCTACCCTCCAGGTAAGAGGAGTGAACATCCCCCGTTCGGAGGGGCAAACGGGTGTATTTGTGCAAGATGGTACGGAAACGAGCCCGTATTATTCATGAATACTTCTGCTGCAATCGCCGATCGGCTGCTCGGACGAGCCTGCGGGCTCGGCCATTGGACCTTCGCCGTTCTACATGAGTACGCCTCAGGTCATCCTGACTCCGTGCCCTGGTCTCACGACGCGGCTTGGCGATTTTGTCCCTCGACGATGCTCGGGACCCTGAGCCTGTCGAACGGGCGACGAGCGGTTATGAATAATGCGGGCTAGCCGTATGGAGAACTATAGTCAGGAAGAAATTTCAGGGAAGGAAGATCCCGATGATGAGGAGAGGGGCGTGGCTTGAACCCAAGCTTCAGTCCGCCGGGACGAGATGCCCCGGCGGACTGAACTCCTTATGGTGTGGCCTATTGCGATGTCCCGCCGGATGGTTGAGCCTGCAACTCCACGCGCGAGAGAAAGTCGGCAGGCTCGTCATAAACAATCGCCGTACTGTGTATGTATAGCGAACACGGTCCATCCGTCAGTATCTATGTACATTCACCTGCCACACACTATTTCTTTTGATCGTAAGCTGCTCGCAAATCCGTATTTGTCGGTGCGGTGTTTTTGACCGTCGAAAGGGTGAACACCGCCACGATGAACAACGCCACAAAAATCGCTCCTACATACAACCAGACCTTATCCATGGCATCCTCCTGGGTTGAAGGTTGTGTTGCCGTTGGGCCTATGTTGATTCAGGATGCGTGCGCGGACTTCTCGCTGCATGAAAAGCCGGCTCTCGCGCGTGCGGTGTGTTGTCAGGGCCGGGCGATGACCAGCCAAGGAGTCCGTTGTTTAAACGGTATAATTTTAATATGGAAAAGTAATCAGTCAAGACAGGTATTATAGCTAGGTTAAAATACGTGTGGAAAAAGGCGACAGGTGTGAGGCTGTAGTAAATCGTGAGGCTAGGAAGGAAGGGAAGTGTCTCAGTTGTACGGGCGATATGTATCTCGATACGACCGCACTCCGCTATTCAATCGCTTGGTGGTTCAAAGTGGCCAGATGGACGTTGTTGCCAGGAAACTGCGCTCCGGCGGGACTGTTTCACGAGGCTGCGAAGGCTGACCTCTGCTGTACGTAAAACCTTCGGATCATCGGCTTCCATCAGTGTCGTGAGCAGTACATACAGCGAGCGATTCAGCCGTGATCCGGTGAGGATGCGAACCGTCACGGGATCGGATTGGGATGTGTCAAAATCTTCCAGTTGCTCGGAGTCCGTAAACAAATAGGTGAAGGACTGAGGGCTATCAAACAGCCATGCCGGAGGAATACGGAGGGCTGCAGCGATGACTTGAAGGGTCGTTACCGAGGGGTCGACCTGATCTTCTTCGATTTGTTCGAGTTGGTCGATCGAAAGGCCGGAAAGGTCTGATACGGACTCAAGGGATTGTTTTTGGAAAAGCCTCCAGGCTTGGATCATGGGGCCGATCGACATGGTGCGATGATACAACGATAGGGGGAGGAGTCGCAATGTTCCTGGGGGTTAATTCAGAATAGGTAAATTAAATCAATATGTTATGCGATAAATTCCTAACTGGAAGATGATGCGAAAATCGGGTACACTATGCGCTTATTCGTTAGTTAGATGGAAGACGCCTGTGCATGAAGGAGGGGTGGGATCATGTTGGGAACTGATATTCGCGGCATTATAGCCGAAGAAGAGGAAGTGCAGCGTCGGCAGGATGCCCTGAAATCACTCATGACCATGCGGGCCAAGAAATTGCGGGAGTCGTTGGATCAGCGCATCAAGCGAGCCAGAAGCGGTGGTGACTGGACCATGCTGTCAAAAGCCGAATGTGCGGATCTGCATAAACAGGAAAAAGCGCATCTGAAGTCTCAGCTGGAACAATTGCGGTTCGAGCAAAACCGGACAAAGGGAAAGCTAACGGCGCTGAAACGGGCAAAGGCCAGAGCGCAACGAATCCGTGCGGCTGAGGCGGAGGCCGAACGCAGGCGGCGGTAATCCTGGTGATGTTCCGCTCGTACCGAACAGGCCGTATCCGGTAATTTCGAATGACAGGTGGGTATCGCGAATCCGCTTCATGTTCTGACACGTCGGCAGATCGCGCTGATCTCGGGTCTCTTGAAGGAGAAAAGAATTCGGGATCAGGAAGGTACCTTCATACTTGAAGGCGCCAAGTTTTGTTGTGATCTTATCCGCTCCAATCCCCAAGCCATTCGTAGTCTTATTCTCTCCCCACGGTACTTACGGCAAGAAGACAGCATAAGACGGGAGGCCCGGCTCAAGCTAGCGGCTCGTCAGTTTTCATGTTCGGATGCGTTGTTTGAGAAGCTGTCTGATGTCGAGACCCATCAAGGAGTACTGGCCGTCGTCCGAATACCGCAGTGGGAGGAAGATCGTCTTCTTGGGCAAGCACGAGTGTTGGGAGTCTACGGCGATAGGCTGAGAGATCCTTCAAACGTCGGTGTGATCGTACGGACGGCTGCAGCCTTGAATTTGACCGGAGTCTGGTTGAGTGCCGATTCGGCAGATGCCTATGCCCCGAAGGCAGTTCGTGCGTCGGCGGGGGCCGTGTCGGGGTTTCCAATTTTTCGAGGCGCTCCCGCGCAGGTGTTTGCAAAATATGATTGTGCGCTCTACGCGGCGGTGGTGCCTGCTCCCGAGAGCGTCTCGCTCAGAAACATTCAGAACATTCCTCGCCGCCTTGTGTTAGCGGTCGGTAACGAGGGCGAGGGGTTGTCCGATGATGTCATCGCCCTTTCTACGGTTCAGTATGCTATCCCTCTGTCCAACGATGTCGAATCGCTGAATGTTGCGGCGACAGCGGCGATCTCGATGTTTCACATGAAGGGTCTTCCCACAGAGTCCTGACTTCTTAACGGGCATTGCCTCGTTCGTAGAGTGATCGCTGAATGTTGGGATGAATCGGATGGCGAAGCGGGCATGTCGGGCGTCCAAGTGCGGCCTTATGGCGTACGGCTATTTTGTCGAAACAGTTCGACTGCAATCGCCAGGCAATGGTGGTTTTCTGGAAAGATGGAGGAAGGAATTCCGATAACGTTGAAATGAGGATAGGATTACCCTATAGTGAGCAGGTGCAAGATCTGTCAACGCTGTATCTGATTCGTCGCAACCCTCTCATCGGGCGGCCGGTTGTCTGCGCCCGTCTACAATGACAATGCAATTATCTGTTCTGCTTACATGTGGTGTGAGCCTTGGCGTATTGAGCTTCGGGTGGGCTCCGTCGGTTGTATTCGCTGAGTCGAGTGAAGGCTATACGCTGGATGCCATCGTCGACCTGGCTTTGGAAAATAATCCTTTAGTGGGTACCGCCGAAGGACAAATCGAGCATCAGCGCGGTCAACAAGTGACGGCAGGCGCCTACCCGAATCCGACGGTGACCGGCTATGGGGGGTACGGCAAGTTGCAAGATGCCGTGGGTGGTGCCGGTGGATTTTCAACCCGCCAGTCATTGAGCGAATACAACATCATCCTAGGACAGCCGGTCGAGTGGCCGACGATGCGTGCGGCACGTCAACGTGTGGCGGATCTTGGGCTGGCGACGGCGAATGCCGGGCTTCTTGAAACGCAACTGAATTTGCGGTCTCAGGTCAAAGTGGCGTTTTATGGTTTACTATTGGCCCAGCAGGGCGCCGTACTTGCCAGGCAGAATCTTGATATTGTCGAGGAGGTCGGTCGCATCGTGAGGGCGCGGGTGAAGTCGGGTGAAGCTCCGCAATTTGAGCTCATCAAGGCGGATGTTGAGGTGATGAAAGCCAGACAGCTGGTTGTTCGTGCGGAGAACGCTGTCAGGATCAGGCGTGTGGCAATGGATACACTGACCGGCGGGGCACTTGGCCCGGTGTATGCTGTGAAGGGCGAGTTCCGAACCTTTCCACCTGATTTGCAAATCGAAGGGTTGATGGCCCGTATGATGGAACGGCATCCGGCCATTCAACGGTATCTGCGATCGGTGGAACAATCGGATTGGAAGGTGGAGTTTGAACGTCAATTACGCGTTCCTACCGTGACCGTGAACGGCGGTGTGTGGCGTGAGCTCGGGCGAGAAGCCTTTCAAGCCGGTTTGTCAGTGCCGTTGCCGCTTTGGTATCGTCGTGAAGGTGAAATCGCGTCATCCTTGGGCACGAAGCGTCGAAATGAGGCGGAATTGCTTCGTACGCGCAATGATCTGGCCAGAGCCGTCCATCAACATTATCAGGATGTCAGCACGACGGCCGAGCTGATCGAGGTCTTCGACAAAGGGCTCTTGAAACAAGCGCAGGAAGCGTTGAGATTGGCGCAGTTCAGTTTCCAGCATGGCGCGTCAAGCCTATTGGAAGTGTTGGATGCTCAACGTGTGCAGAGGCAAATTCAATTAGATTATGCCGAGGCGAGGCATGACTTGTCGGTCTCGCTTACTCGGCTTGAGCAGGCGGTGGGTGGAACGTTATGAAGGATGAAGTGCGTACACATATGAGTCATCTGACTCAGAGGTCCATTCCTGAGAGAGGGTGGACCGCATCAATCCATGGCCTGATCTGCGGCATACTGTTTGGACTGACCTTGATCGTGTCCGGTTGTGATGGCACTCCCAACGATGTGGCGGCCAACAAATCGGATGAGGTAGAGAGTCCTTCAGGGTTAGTCACGCTGCCGGAGGAAGAATCTTCTCGCGTCGGACTGGTTGTGCAGCCGGTCACACGGAGTGAGTTTCGAACGCATCGTGATTTTCCCGGTATCGTACAGCCGAATCAACGGAATGTGATTGAAATTACGACTCTCGTTCGAGGTCGAGTAGTTGAGGTCTATGCGGACCTGGGTCAGCAGGTCAAGGCTAATGCTACCTTGGCCATTTTGTATAGCAGCGAACTCGGGCTGGCTCAGTCCGCCTATCTCAAGGCTCGTGCGAAATTGAATGTCGCGGAACAATCGTATTCCAGGGCCAAGTTCCTCCTGGAAGAGAAGGTGATCGGCGAGGCAGAAGCACAGCGGAGGCAAGCCGAGCTGTTAAGTATTCAGGCTGAGGCTAATGAGGCGCGTGATCGTCTGAAGCTCTTGGGCATGAACCCCGAAGAGTTTCGTCGCCTTGAAGAAAGCCGGGAGATCAGATCCGTCGTGCAGATCGTGGCACCCTTTGCGGGGCGCGTCATCGAACGTAAATTGACGCGTGGTGAAGTCGTTGAGACCACGGAAAATTTATTTGTGATTGCGGATCTCTCCGAGGTGTGGGTGTTGGCGAATATTCCTGAGAAGGATATTCCCTTTGTGCATACGCTGCAGACATCAGGCGGCACACATGCGGATGTACACCTCAATGCCTATCCGGATGAGACGTTCAAAGGCCGGATTACCTATGTGGGGGATGTGCTCGACCCGTCGACCCGTACCATGCAGCTTCGCCTTGAGCTTCCGAACACCGATGGACGGTTGAAACCTGAAATGTTTGCGTCGGTTCGTCTGTATTCCAAGTCGCAGGACGCCCGATTGGCCGTGCCGGAAGCCGCGTTACAGCGTGATCAAGGCCGAACCTTTGTCTTTGTGCAGCAGAATGCGAATGAATATGAAGTTCGTGAAGTCGAAGTCGGAGAATCCAACGGAACGCTGACTTCGATTATCGCCGGTCTCCATGAAGGAGAGCCGGTTGTCACTCATGGAGCCTTTGTCTTGAAGTCAGAGTTGCTCAAGAAACAGGTCTGATGGTCTCTCGCCTCCTCGATATTTCACTCCGCCAACGTATGCTGATTGTGATCCTTGCGCTCATTATCGGGGGCGGAGGGCTCTATGCGTTCAGAACGATTCCGATCGACGCCTTTCCTGATGTGACGAGCGTGCTGGTGCAGGTTGTGACCAAGGCGCCGGGCCTTTCTCCGGCCGAAGTCGAGCGTCTGGTGACCTATCCAATCGAATTGCAGCTGACGGGTGTCCCTTCTTTGACGGAAATGCGTTCCCTGACCAAGGTCGGTCTCTCGCTTGTTACGATTGTCTTCGACGATTCGATGGACATTAACCTTGCGCGTCAGCTGGTTCTTGAACGACTGCTCGAAGTGGAAGAACTACTCCCTCCAGGGGCCGAACCGATGCTGGTGCCGAACAGTACGGGACTCGGAGAGGTATTCCAGTATTACCTGGATGGGCCACGGGGTTCCGTGCTGAATGAGGCTGAGGATCAACGACGATTGATCGACGAACGGACTCTTCAGGACTGGGTCATCCGTCCCTTGCTGAAGGGAACGCCCGAGGTGATCGACGTCAATTCCATGGGAGGATATGTCAAACAGTATCAGGTCCTCATCGAACCGGCCATGCTCCGCAAGTACGACTTGACGCTGCGCGAGGTGTATGACGCAGTGGGCAGTAACAACGCCAACGCCGGCGGCAATATTTTGGAAAAGCATGCAGAAAAGTACATCGTGCGCGGACGTGGCCTGATCGGCTCTCTTGAGGATATCGAGAACATCGTCGTGAAAGAAGTCGGAGGGACCCCGGTCTTCGTAGGTGATGTGGCCCAGGTGCTTGTCGGCCATGCCGTACGACATGGCGCGACACTATTAAACGGCGAGCGCGAGGTGGTGAGCGGGATCGTGCTGATGCTGCGGGGCGGAAACGCGCGAGATGTGGTGGAGGGGCTCAAAACTCGCATCAATGAGATTCACGACAAACATCTTCTGCCTAACGGACTTCGCATCGTCCCGTTTTACGACCGGATTGAGCTGATTACTGCCGCGCTCAATACCGTGTACAAGGCGCTGGCGGAAGGGGTGGTGTTGGTCGTCGTCGTGCTGTTCCTTTTCCTTGGAAATATTCGAAGCGCCTTGATCGTCGTGGGGACGCTGATCTTGGGTCCGCTGGCCACGTTCATCGTCATGGGCCAGACCGGTTTGACGGCGAATTTGATGTCATTAGGCGGATTGACCATTGCTATCGGGATGATCGTTGATGGGTCGGTCGTCGTCGTGGAAAATGTGTACCGCCACCTTTCCGACCACACCACCGCACGTGTCCCAAAACTGCAATTGATCACGAATGCCGTGAAGGAAGTGGGACAACCGGTTGTCTTCGGTATTCTGATTATCATTCTGGTCTTCCTCCCGTTGCTTTCGCTTGAAGGCATGGAAGGCAAGATGTTCAAGCCTCTTGCTTACACCATCATGATCGCCCTATTGGTGTCGCTGGTCTTGTCGCTGACGCTCTCGCCGGTGCTCTGTTCATTGATGCTCAAGCGGGGGACTGAAGAGGACCCATGGATCGTTCGTGGGGCGAAAAGCATCTATGCTCCCGTTCTGCGATGGGCATTGGGACACAGATTGACCGTGGTTGCGCTGGCTGTCGCTGCACTGGTCGGGAGCCTGATGTTGATGCCGTTCTTGGGGAGTGAGTTTATTCCGATCTTGAACGAAGGAACGGTGGCACCGCAAACGATCAGATTACCGAGTGTGTCGCTGCGGGCATCCATCGATATCGAGCGGCGTGTCCAGCAGGCGTTGCTGGAATTTCCTGAAGTGGAAATGATCGTGTCGAAAATCGGACGGACAGAGTTGGGGAACGACCCCCAGGAGCCGAACGAAAGCGATCCCGTTGTCCGACTTCGACCGTTGGACGAGTGGAAGACGGCCGACACGATGCCGGAACTGATGCAGAAATTCAGGGAGCGGTTGTCTCAAGTGTCGGGAGCCACATTCTTGATCAGTCAGCCCATCCAACAGCGGGTCGATGAATTGATTTCAGGCGTGCGTACTGAGGCGACGGTCAAGCTGTTCGGTGAAGATCTGGAAGTGCTTCGTGATAAGGCCGAGGAGATTGCCGGTGTTTTGGCGACGGTCCGTGGTGTTCGCGACGTCAAGATCGAACAGCTGTTCGGACAGCCGTATCTGACCATTGATGTGGATCGGAGCAAAATAGCGAGGCATGGGATCAATGTGGCCGATGTGCGGCAGATCATCACCACGGCAATCGGAGGGAAATCTGCGACTCGGGTGTACGAGGGACAGCAACGCTTCGATTTGGTTGTACGATTCCCTGAACAGTATCGCAACAGCGTGGAGACGATCAGTAATATTCTCATGACGGACGGCGCCGGCGCCTTTATTCCCTTGGCGGATCTTGGGACCGTACGAGTGGAAGAGGGACCTGGCCGGATCAGCCGAGAACAGCTGCAGCGGTATGTTTCGATCGGGTTCAATACGTTGGGGCGTGATATCGGCAGCTTGGTTGCCGAGGCCCAGGAGAAGATCGAGAAGCAAGTCCCGCTTCCGACGGGTTATACGGTGTCATGGGGGGGATCGTTCGAGAATATGGAACGAGCCATGTCGAGACTGCAGGTCATCGTCCCCATTACGATCGGACTGATCTTCTTGTTGCTGTACTCGACCTTTAACTCACTGCGTCAGGCCACACTCATTATTCTGAATCTGCCCTTTGCCATGATCGGGGGAGTGGTCGCCCTGTGGTTGACGGGAGAATATCTCAGCGTGCCGGCGTCCGTGGGGTTCATCAATTTGTTCGGTGTGGCCGTATTGAATGGAATCGTTCTCGTCTCCTATATGAACAAGCTTCGCGAAGACGGGTATTCGTTGGATGAGGCCGTTACATCCGGCGCATTGTTGCGGTTACGTCCCGTGCTGATGACGGCGCTGGTGGCGTTGTTGGGCCTGGTGCCGCTTGCCTTTGCCAATGGGATCGGATCGGAGGTTCAGCGCCCTCTGGCCATCGTGGTCATCGGTGGGTTGGTGTCGTCCACGTTGCTGACGCTGATTTTATTACCCGTCTTGTATCGCTGGTTGGAAGGCCAATCGGATGAAACTAAGGGCGAAACAGCGGCGGCATCGACGTCAGAGCCTGAGGCCTTTGATGGAGAAGATGGAGAAGCTTATGCATTCGATAAGCGTGAGTAATGTCATGAACGCGAGATCCATGAGGTACAGCTTCCTTTTTTTGATGATGACCGGGATGTGTGTATTCACATTCTCCGGGCAGGTTCGAGCCGACTCCGATGTGGATCAACTGGCCAATGGACAAAAGGTGTACGTGAAGTACTGCGCCGGATGCCATGGATCCGAAGGCAAGGGGGAAGGCTATAAAATCCTCGGGGCAGACCCCGCCGACTTTACATCGCCGTCGATAAAACAGAAATCCGATACGACGCTGCTCAACACGATCCATGAAGGCAATTCATCCATGCCTTCATGGAAGTTTCGCCTCTCCGAAGAAGACGGCCGGGATGTCTTAGCCTATATTCGGTCCCTGACCAAGTAATAATCCCTCACTCTCATCGTCTTATCCTATGGTGTCGTGGAGGCCTGTCTAGTACTCGCAGGCCATTCGACTGCTACACCATAGTAGCGACTGCGGTTCGTTGATTCGAGGAAATGTAGGTGAGATGTGGTGCCGAGGGACAGAATCGAACTGTCGACACCAGCCTTTTCAGGGCTGTGCTCTGCCAACTGAGCTACCTCGGCACGTGTATTCGTATGGAGGGGTTGGGGTGAAAAGGAAGTCTGTTCGGAGCGTTCCCATCACTGATAGTCCAACCGGGCGCGTATCTTACCAAGATGACCCGGCAGAGTTCCACTCCTTTTATTTATGGATGTAGAAGAGGGAGATCGGTGAGTTTTGTTGCGGTGAGACTCAGGAACGAAAAGTCTGTCCGGGTCGCATGAAGTCGGGTATGATTTGTGCTTGAAATTGGGATTTGCAGATTGATGTGAGAAAGCAGGACGGGAGGTTTGTCTATGTCGTCGGTTCGTCTTGTATCCGATTCAGAGAGGGAGTTGCTCCCTGCCGTATCTGCAAGCGAGGTATTTTCGTGGGCAATCTGTAGCTATATCGCCATAGGAGCGATGTGCCTCGCCATGATCGGCACGTGGCTGGTCTGGTTCTCTACATCCCTTCAACACTCGTTTCAGGAAGACCAGATTCGAACATCCTGTCAACGGGTCATGCCGGATACAGCTGATCGGTGCTTTGACACGGTGGTGATCCAGCGGGGTGGGGTGAGACGGTGAAACAACTGATCGCGTGGTTACGATGTGCGGTGGTTCTCATGATGGTCGTGAGCGGCGGGCTGACCTGGCCCTCTCGGGCTGTTGCCGAAGATCCATTGCCGGCGAAGCGTGTCGAACTTGGCGTGGGAACATGGATTAGTGTCGGCGACAGTCGATGGAGTCACAATGCCTCGGTGATATCGCCTCTTGGGAAGCCCACATCTCGTCTGACCTACGACGATCATTCGACGAATATCGTGGAATTCACCGGAAAGGTATGGCTGGGGCCGCGTTGGTTCGGTCGTTTGAACATCGGAGGGGCCAGTATCAGAGGTGGGCGTTTGACGGATGATGATTTTCTGACGCCGGATGGAGGAAATCCGTCCTCCCGGACGCATAGTGACATCGGTGGGTCAGGAATCTGGTATTTGAATGCGGATGTCGGCGCACGGCTCGTCGATTTTCCCAACGGGAGGGGGCGGCTTGAAGGTGCTGTGGGGTTTCAGTATTGGCGGCAAAAACATGAGGCCTACGGCGTTCGTCAGCAGTCCTGTTCAACGGCAGGATCGACAATCGACTTAGATTCGATTGATCCGGCCTTTAATCCTCTCTGTGCATCAGGTGCGACTCCGATCAGCAATGATGTTCTTGTCGTTTCCAACACCATGACCTGGTATTCCCTCCGGACCGGTCTTCAGACGGAATATCGCATCACAGAGTGGTTGAGTCTTCAAGGTTCCGGCATATTGAAGCCGATTAACATTTTTACGAATGAAGATACGCATCACCTGCGTGTCCCGAGTGAATTTCAGGATCCAAGTATGACGATGTTGGGGGTCGGCTTTGGGGCGGATGCGGATATCGGCGCACGGGTCTACATCACCAAAGCCTTGTCCGCACAGGTAGGGTACCGTGTGTGGTGGAATCGTATGATCTACGGGACATGGACGAGCCATTTGGCGGATGGACGCTCAGCGACCTTTCCGCTCATGGAGATGGAGTCTCTTCGACATGGACTGACGGCAGGAATCAACTATACATTCTAACCGAATGTTGAACACCCTCCTGGTGTCGTTCCCGTAAGCCGTGAAACGTGAAACGTAAAAGGTGAGGAAAAAATATCTAGTGCGGAAAGTTCTGACCCGAGAGTTGTTGGAAGGGTTAACGTCTGGGTCGCCCTGACGGGAGCGTCTCTTCTTCATATTGGATGAAGAGTCGTTTGGCCTCAGGATTCAGCTGGTTCGGATGGCCATGGGGAATGGCCGCGGTTTTGAAGAGAGGGACGAGTTTCCCGTTGGGGTGGAGGTAGCCGGCTCGAAGCGGTACCGTGCGTTTGCTGTGTCGGACTAATCGGCAGGGAGTCGTGCGAATAGACGACAGCCAATCCGCGATATCCTGGGGGTTGCCGATCGACGCCGACAACAACAGCAGTTTGGCCTGCGACGGACAAAAGATGATGGTTTCTTCCCAGACTACGCCGCGCTCAGGATCCGCCAAATATTGCGATTCATCGAGAATGACAAGCCCGAGGGTATCCAATCGGACGTCGATTTCTCCGCTTGCCGCATCGTAGAGCAGGTTCCGTAAAATCTCCGTCGTCATGATCAAGAGCGGAGCCTGGCCGTTTTCTTGACGATCTCCGGTGAGAATTCCCACCTTGTCGGAACCGAATATTTTGGCGAATTCAGTAAACTTCGTGTTGGACAAGGCCTTCAGCGGCGACGTGTAAATCACTGTACGATTTTCTTCCATGGCCCGGCGTGTCGCTTCCACGGCGACATAGGTTTTCCCGCTTCCGGTCGGGACGCTGACCACGACATCGGACGTACCCAACGCCGCCAACGCTTCCTGCTGCCACGGATCCGGTACGAACGGCTGCGCCGGTGGTACCCCCAGTCCTTCCAGCCAACTTGCTAGAGACACGGCTGACTCGACAGGTGTCGGCTCGCCGCTCGGTGACGGCGGCTGCTTGGACGATTTCGCTCCGGGTGCGGTGCGCACAGACGAGCGAACCGGCTGAGTGGGTGGTTCTGTGCGAGCCTGCCGTTCCGCAATCAATGTCTGCAAATCAGACTCAAGGCCTGCCAGATTTTGACTGGAATGTTGAAGCAGCAGTTCGATCAGACGGCGCTTCCCGGCTCGAAAATGTCTGTGCACACGGCCGCGTGCTAACCGGTGCAGGGTGGCAACCGGTTGCCGTGCGAGGAGGCGTTCAAGTTCGTCGCTATTCATGGCTATCTCGTAAGGGGTGAGGGGTGAAGGGTAAGGGGTAATCGGACAAAGTCGAGGGAGAGTCCACTCGCGATAAAGGTTTCACGAATAACGAGTAACGTCTTCATTAGGGGAGTTCCTCCAGGACGCCGCGCCGGATGTGGGCGATGGCTTTCGATGCCGTATCAGCCAATCCTGGATGGGTCGCACGCAGTGTATGGATCTGCGAGAGAAATTCCAAGGTCCTGGCGAGTAAGCGGTAAATATCTCCTTCCGCCATGGTCGTCAGGCGACAGAGTCCGATCCATGTCAAGGTGGGATCGGCGATCCAGCGTTCAGCAAGTGCGGCGACATCGGCTCGAAGGAGCGGAGGATCTTCGTACGGTGAAAGGCTCACCCCAAGTTTTCGTACTTGTCCCAAGAGTGAACTGAGTCCGCTGCTGATCCGAGGGAATGCACCGGGTCGATCGTCGTCATGTGCGATGCTGGCCATAATGCCGGTGAGGAGGGCGGGTTCCGCTCCGGAGAAGGCGTCGGCTCTAATCAGCTCGGTGATCAGCAGCGAGTGATCGATACGGATCAGCCGTGCCCATTCTCCATCTTCTGTCAGCTGCGAGGAGGGCGACAGATATCCGAATGTTTGAAGGACCTCGACACGTTCCTGGAATCGGTGCCATAAACTTGCCCGTAGTGCTTGGATGGATTTGGCATGACGGTGTTGCTCTTGGCGAAGTCGGTTGGCCGTGGCAAAGTCTTTTTGGCAGGCCGGACGCGAGGGACACGTCGGACAGGGAAAATCCCCAAAGGATTGGACAACCGCATCGGGGAGCAATTCTGAATCTTTCGGTACGAGGATCGGGAGAACCGGGAGTCGGGTCGGAAGTTCCGTCAACTGATAGCTCAGTTCATCGAACGAAGCCGCCGAGCACCAAGGAAAAGAAGAGGTTTCATCGCAGTCGAAGACCCGATCGAAGATCTCTCCGACGTTGACGGCGGGGCATTCCGTCACCGCCCCGTCCGGCCGCAGGACCGAGATCATGGGATTCCGTTGTCCCTTACTGCGATATTGCCGAAGCACAATACCACGACTGCGAGAAAGCCCGACGACACGCCCGGCCGTCATAAAATGGAACCGTGCCGTCAACTCCGGCGATTCATCGCGCCGGACATGGTGGCGTTGGTGCCGTTGCCGCCGAACTTGGTCGAAGGTCTGCCATTGGGCGATCCAATCCGTACAGACGCGGGGACCGAAGGGTTCCATCTGAACCTGGAGGGCGTCCAGTTTTCGTTCTAACGACTCCGCACGCCGGTTGAGCTGGAATTGGGCAAAACTCTTGGCGAGAATGGCCTGAATTTGCTCGTGAGGATGCGCCTTCAGCAGATTGAGTACCATAGGATAGCTGATGGTGAATTGGCTGTCGATCGACTCCGGATTGCCGGTGAAGCCTTTGGTGAGGACCCCAAGATCGATATAGGGTGAAGGTGTCACGACGGCAAAGCCGACCAGATCCTTACCCCGCCTGCCGGCTCGTCCTGCGATTTGTTGGACTTCGCTGATCGTCAGATCGGTGAAGTCACGAGACTTGCGGATGCTGGATTGGGTGATGACGACAGTTCTTGCCGGAAAGTCGACGCCTGCGGCCAATGTGGTCGTCGCGAAGACGGCGTCCAGGCAGCCCTGTCGCATGAGTTCTTCTATCGCAATTTTCCAAGAGGGCAGGTGGCCGGCATGGTGAGCGGCTACCCCGATTCGCCTCACGGTTGGAATAAGGGGGTGTTCCGCAATGCTTGGATATTGTGTGATCACTCTTTCAAGTGCGGTGTCGATCGCTTCCTGACGGACGGGGGGCAGGACGATATCAGCATGATCGAACGACTCCATCGCTTCATCACATGCGCGACGCGATGTGAGAAACACAATGGCGGGTGTGAGGTGTTTTTGCCGCAGTGCGGCAATGAGGTCAACCGGATGAATCGATGGCGGCATGCAGCTTCATTCCCTTGGAAATCACGACCAAACCAGACTCCGTGATGGTAAATCGTCGGGCATCGGCTTCACGGTCGTAGCCGATTTCCGAGTGGGGAGGGATGATCACATCCTTGTCGATGATCGCTCGTCGTATTCGGCTGTGTTCGCCGATGACCACGTTGCCCATTAGAATAGACTCGCGGACCTCGGCATAATCTTTCACACGTACGTTCGGCGAGAGTACGGAGTTTTGTATTCGCGCTCCGGAGATAATACATCCGCCGGATACAATTGAGTCGAGGGCCACGCCCATTCGCCCGCCCTGATAATCCTGGGCGAACACGAATTTGGCCGGAGGATATTGGCCTTGATATGTGCGAATCGGCCAGTTGGCGTCATAGAGGCTGAAGAGAGGATCGACGGTGACCAAATCCATATTGGCTTCCCAGTAGGCGTCCAGTGTGCCGATGTCACGCCAGTACTGCACGGCTTTTTTGTTCTCGTCGTGAAACTTGAACGCGTAGACACGGCAGTCTTTGATCATCTTGGGAATAATGTTTTTCCCGAAGTCGTGCGCCCCGGATTCTTGGGCGTCTGCCAGCAGATGTTTGCGGATGACGTCGGTCCGAAACAGGTAGATACCCATCGAGGCGAAAGCATGGGAGGGGTCGTTCGGGAGAGGGGTGGGATGGGCAGGTTTTTCGTCAAAGCCGGTGATACGGTAGTCCTCATTGACGGAGATAACTCCGAACCGGGAGGCGTCTTGAATCGGGATGTCGATGGCGCCGACGACGGCATCGGCTTGTTTGGCGATCAGCCAATAGTACATCTCCGCATAGTTCATTTTATAGATGTGGTCGCCGGCCAGCACGAGGAGAAATTCCGGATGTTCATCCTCGATCAAAAACATGTTTTGATAGACGGCATCTGCGGTCCCACGATACCAGTCTTCGTTGATCCGTTGCTGCGGAGGGATGGAGGCGATGTATTCTCCGAGTTCGGCGTTCAGGACGTTCCAGCCGCTACGGATGTGTCGGTCGAGCGAATGAGATTTGTATTGGATCAGAACGACGATTTTGCGGAGACCGGAATTGAGACAATTGCTCAAGGTGAAATCGATGATCCGATATTTCCCCCCGAACGGGACGGCGGGTTTGGCCCGCTGTTCGGTGAGCGGAAGCAGCCGCTCTCCCTTGCCTCCGGCCAAGATCACCGTGAAGATGTTCTTCATGTGACGGATTCTAGCAGGACCGACTTTAAATGGAAAGAAAGGGGAATGATTGACTTCCCGATTCCTGCGGTTAATACTAGTCGTCACATACTGCCAACTTGGACCGGAGTGTCTCTGAGACACGGACATAAGGAGGAGCATGAAACGTGATGTCGTGGTGGCCGCCCTTCAGAGAGATCCAAGAGCCTCGGAAAAATCATCCGACAGACCAATGGAATCTATGAGTGACATGGCCTGGCGCCTTGAGCGGTTGGAAGGGCAGATGCAGAAACTGTCCGAACTGGTTCGGGAGCATGCGGAAGACATGGATAGACTGGTCCGCATTGTCGCCGAAGACCGTGACGTCATCCGCCGCCAGCTGCTTCGAAAACACCACGAGAAGGTTCGGGTGAGGAAACATTTACGGGATAGCGGATCCGAAGAAGAGTCCAACGGCTAATCACATCGCCGACCGTCTTGAAGCTGTTCCTGCCTCTCCGTCGTTTCTTGTCATGTCGTGAAGATGGGAATCAGCCGGACACGTGCCGGGAATCATACTGATATGAAAGGGTGGAAGGTGAATTCAGATCGTATGTGTGTCTATCAAAAGTACGTGGTTGCCCTTGTACTGTCATTCTGCACGATAGGGGGAGCGGGAGACTTTCCTGCATGGTCCGAGCAAGCTCCTCAGACCTGGCTGATCCAAATGCCCTATGAGGCGCCTCCGGACAGTCAGGACGTACCGGATGTGTACGTTCCGCCCAATACCCAACCATTAAATGCAGAAGAGTTGCAACGCGTTGAGGCCCTGTTACCGATGCTGGAGGGGAAACAGGAGTTTTGGGCTATGGGTGAGTTCGTGCATTTGGGAGAGCCGGCTATTCCGGTTTTGGTCAAGGCATTGACGATGACAAGTCCCAGGATTCGGTATAATGCCATTGAAACCTTATCGATGATGAAGGGGGTATCGGGAGTGCCCGCACTGGTGGAGACAGCGAAGCGGGAGGAAGAAATTCCCAAGGTCCGTGCGCATGCGTTGCGTGTGGCGGTTCGCTTGGACCCGATCAAGGTTCCGGAAGCGATTGAGGCGATGGCCAAGGATGAGAATGCGTCAGTGAGAAAGTCGGCGGCGTTCGAGGCCCGGTATGTGCGGCACAAAGCAGTCATTCCGGTCTTAATCGGTATGATTGCTGATGATGAGCGTTTCGTGGCCCTGTCGGCAGTGCAATCGTTGTGGATTCTCACGCGCTATGAAACGGAGTTTCATGATTGGGAGGCATCATCGAAGCAAGATCGTGCGGATTGGGCGAATGAGTGGGAGGTTTGGTGGGAAGATATGAAAGAGGTGTTTGAAATTCCCGAGCCGAAACAGCGCAAACAAAAATCATAATCGGTAGATAGTCCTGTCTTTCTGGGAGGGACCGGCATCCGGCTGTTGCCGTCTAACCTGTTTGACGCAGGGGCGCTATCCAGGATCCCCGTCCGTTGCAGGGAATGGGATGCCTGTGTTAGGAATATCGGAGGTTGAAAGGGTGCCGGAAATACGTTCGAAAGAGTGCCTATATGTTAAAAATCGCCAAGCTCGGAAATCCGATCCTTCGAAAAGTGGCTGCTCCCGTCGATCCCAAGACGATCAAGTCCTTTGAGCTGCAACAGCTGATCGATGATATGTTTGAAGTCATGTATGATGAACCTGGTATCGGATTGGCTGCGCCTCAGGTCTCACGTTCGATTCAGTTGGTCGTGATGGGGTGCAAGGACGACGGCGGTTTTCCCGAAACCGTGCTGATCAACCCATCCATCGTCTATTACGGTCCGGAACAGGTGGAAAACTGGGAAGGCTGTTTGAGCGTCGATGGGTTGCGGGGAAAGGTCACCAGACCGTCGGTGGTACGGGTGAAGGGGTTGGACCGGAGAGGCAAGCCTCTTGACTTTGAGGCGGACGGTCTTTTTGCCGTCTGTATCCAACATGAACTTGATCATTTGATCGGGAAAGTGTTTCTGGACCGAATGAAAGACATGTCGACCCTGACGCAACTCCACGAATTCAAACAATATTGGCAAAAAGAGCCGACGAACGTCATCTAATGCTTGCCTTGCCGAATCGCTCGTGAAATCCCTTCTTCGCGTTCTGCGTTATCTCCAGCCGCATCGGCCCCTTGCCGGGCTCACTCTGCTGTGCGCAGCCTGCGCGACCGCCATGGAGTTAGTGCCTCCCTGGGTGATCAAGATCGTCATCGATGATGTAATCCAAGCCAAACAGATGGCGCTCTTGCCAGGGGCGCTGAGTCTGTTGGTGGGCGCGTACGTATTGAAAAACCTCTTCGCCTCGCTTCGGATCAGGCTCAATAATCGGCTGGAGCAGACGGTGGTTCATGACTTGCGCAGGCATATTTTTGCTGCGCTGCAACGGCTGTCCTTGAGTTACTTCGAGAATCGTTCGACCGGCGAAATTATGTCGCGGGTGACCAACGACACCGAACATGTCGAGCGAATTTTTATCGATGGGCTTGAGGGAACGATCACCGCGGCGCTGACATTGATCGGCATTACGATCATGTTGTTCACGCTCAACTGGAAGCTGGCGGTCTTGTCTCTTCTGCCCATTCCCTTGTTGATGGTATCGGCAAGCTGGTTTACTTCCAAGGCGCATGGGTACTATCGTCAGATTCGCAAGAACTCCGCAGATCTCAGCGGGTATTTACAGGATGCGTTGTCCGGTATCAGGGAAACCATGGGGTTTATGCAGCAAGACCATGAACGGGCGAGATTCGACCGGTTGAGTAAGACCTACAGTGATGCAAATTTGAAGGCCATGGTCCTGTGGTCGGTCTATTCGCCTGGCATGATGTTGTTGGGAGCATGCGGCACCGTACTGATCATGTGGTTCGGTGCAGGTGAAGTGACTGAAGGCCGACTCACCATCGGAGAGTTGGTCCTGTTTCTGTCGTATCTCGCGCTGTTCTATGTACCGATCAATCAGATTCACTCGGTCAATCACATGCTGCAGCATGCCTTGGCGGCCAGTGATCGAGTATTTGAGGTGCTGGATGCGGTTCCTGATGTGGCGGATCGTCCTAGTGCGGTCACTCCGGTGAACCGGATGCGCGGGGTTGTTCGGTTTGATCAGGTGGACTATCACTATCGATCGGATGTGCCGGTCCTGAAAAACCTCTCGTTTTCCCTCGGTGCGGGAGAACGTGTGGCATTGGTCGGACCAAGTGGGGCGGGGAAGAGCACGTTGCTCAAGCTCCTGATGCGTTTCTACGATGCAAAAGGCGGAACGGTGTCGATTGATGGACAGGATATCCGCGATCTGCCGTTGGCCTATCTTCGACGGCAGATCGGATTCGTCCAGCAAGAGCCGTTTTTGTTCAATGGGACGATACGGGAAAATCTGTTATACGGCGATCTCGAAGCCGGAGAGGACCAGTTGGAGCGGGCGGCGAAGGCTGCACGGGCACATGACTTCATTATGGCGCTGCCGGAGGGGTACGACACCTGGATCGGAGAGCGGGGTGTCAAATTATCGGTCGGCCAAAAACAGCGACTGTCGATCGCCCGGGTACTCTTGAAGGATCCACCCATCGTGATCTTCGACGAAGCCACGTCCAATATTGATACGGAAACGGAAGTCAAAATTCGCGAAGCGCTGATCGAGCTGACCACCGGACGGACGACGATGATCATTGCACATCGACTCTCTACGCTCCATGATGTGGATCGTATACTTGTCATCGACGGCGGTCGGTTGGTCGAGGATGGTACGCATGACGGTCTGCTTGCCCGTGGTGGTGTCTATGCGGGGCTGTATGAAGCACAATTTCAGACGTGAGGAGAATGGGGAAGGCTGAGGTCAAGGTTAAGGCTAAGGTCGAGGTTGGGAATCAGGGCAAGGGGAAGGTCAAGGCTAAGGATCAGGTTGAGGCCAGGAAACAATCAAGATGACAAATCAGTCTGTATTAATGCTCAACCTTAGCCTGAATCGTAACCTTCGAAATTAACCTTAACCTTGGCTTTGACCTCAGCTTGTTGGAATCTTCGCCTCCACCTCAACCTGAACCATAGTCTCAGCCTTCTTAAACCCTTTCAGTCGATCCTGCGGTTGCGGGTATCGACGACAGACCGTTATACTTTCACACACGAATAAGGGAGTGCGCAGATTATGGTGCTGATTCACGAAAGTGATCCTCTCGATGACGAACATGCGACGGGGCGGTTCTACCATGTGTGCCAGGGGCGGATCGATCGTACCCCGTTGAATTTGCCGAAAGAAGATCAACCCTACGAATGTCCGCGTTGTGGGATTGACCTTGAAGCGGAAGACTTCTTCATGGCGCTTCAGAAAGGATCGGTATAAGACTCATGTCTGGAAGTATAGGGAGAAAGACGGTCGGGGTGTCGCGAGGCCTGATGATGTTGTGCGAGACCTGTTATGCGCAGGTGGTGAATGAAAAATTAACGGATGCAAAAAACTTCGTGGCAGACTTTGAATCGTTGCTTGATAGTATCTGTCCGGGCTGCACGGACATTAATCGTCCGCTTGTGGACGATATGGCGGGAAGCGGGGAGTAAATAAAGGCGTGAAACGTGAAAGGTGAATGGGAGTTGGGAAATGTAAAACCCGAAGCATCAAACGCGTAGCGATGAAATATCGCTATGTGCACTCCTTCCCGTTGAAGTACATGCAGGTTGATTCGCCGGACTTGACCTTCCAGGTTTTGATCACCGGGATTTCGTTCTCACCCTTCACTTCGACGACGAAATCTACCAACCCGGAGACTGGTAATTTCTCCATGTGGGGCCGCGCCGCTTCCGGAACGTCGATATAGAATACGCCACCGAGTTGGGAAATCAGGATGCGGTGGTTGTCCGTATCGATATAAATTACAGGGCTATAGTAGCTTTTGTCGACGGCGAAACTCGTGCCGGCCATGACGGCACTCAAGAATATCGCGAGAACAATCGTGCGCATGCGAGTACCCTCGTTGATGATTGAACCATCGACCCGCGCATTATCGCACTCACGCCCGGAGAAGAAAACCGGAAAAACGGGATTATCCAAGATTCTGTAGTTGAACGGTGCGGGTGCAAGCGAGCATTCAGAATCTCTTGCAAGATAGAAAGATACTGGAGTCATACAGGGCGGTGGGTCATGCCCGCGGAAGCGGGCATCCAGGTATTTCGGACATGCTGGACTCCCGCTAGAAACACGCGGGAATGACAAGATGGCCAGTGGTCAACTGTGGAATTCTGTATTACCGAACAGTAAAGGCAGCGGGGGACACTTGGCCGGACTTGATCCAATAGTTTTTGACATCCGGCGTCTGATTCATGAGGGAAACCAGGAGATAGGACGGCATCGGCAGGTTGATCTTGGGCCAAATTTCTTCGTAGTCGGTCGCGATTTTGATGTCGGTAACGGACGGACGTGCCGGATCATGCGGGTGGGAATGGTAGACCACTTGTAATTCAAGCCCTTGGTTACGCATATCTTTCTTCGCGGCGGAGAAGTCCTGCATGTCCATGACAAAGGCGATCTCGGCCCGTTCCTCCGGCGACAGCCGCTCCAAATGGGCGACTTTGGCCGGATCGAATGCGGAGAGGTTTTGTGCCCCTTCTAGGGCGACGATATTTCTGATCCGGTAGATCTTGCTGACGGTGTTGCCGGTTCCGGCCAGTAGCCCGCAACATTCATGCGGCGCAAGCTCCCGCGCATGCGCGATCATGTCGTCGAGAATCTGTTGGGGAATGACGAGGTCGCTCACTCTATAAGCCCAGGTTAAGATTGAGGTTAAGGTTAAGGTTAAGGTCGTTGAGTTGAGGAGCGCTTGAGCCCTATTTCCCTCAGCCTTGACCTGAGCCTTAGCCTTTCAATGGTGTCATATCGTGCAGGTGACAGCGTAGTCCCCACCGAGGTCTGTGATCTTCGGGTTTGGTCCGCAGAGGGGGCATGCGGGGTCTTTGGGCCTGCCGACCTTGCGAAACTTCATGTCGAGCGCGTCATAGATCACCAGCTTGTCGGCGATGGTTTCACCGATGCCGAGAATTTCCTTGATGGCTTCGGAGGCTTGCAAGATCCCCATGGTCCCGGCTAAGACACCCAAGACTCCTGCCTCTTGGCAATTGGGGACCAATCCGGCAGGCGGCGGTTCCGGATACAGGCAACGGTAGCAGGGGTACCCTTGATGCGGCTTGATTGCCGTCAGCTGGCCTTCGAAACGGAACATGCTGGCAGAAATCAGCGTCTTCTTGGCAAAGAAACAGGCATCGTTCACCAGGAACCGTGTGGTGAAATTGTCGGATCCATCGAGCACGATATCGTACTGTGAGATGAGTGGAAGAATATTATCCGCATCGACCAGCTGATGGTAGGCGTTGACCGTAATCTCGGGGTTGATTGCGGAGAGCGTCTGCTTGCCGGATTCAACTTTCGGCTTTCCCAGCGTGGCGGTCGAGTGCATGACCTGCCGTTGCAGATTGGACAGGTCGACCACATCGCCATCGACGAGACCAATAGTCCCGATGCCTGCGGCGGCCAGATAGAGGCCGGCAGGAGATCCCAGGCCTCCCGCACCGACGAGTAGCACTTTCGCGCGCTTCAACTTCAGTTGGCCCTTGCCGCCGACATCCTGGAGGATAATGTGACGGCTATAACGTTCGATTTCTGAGTCGGTCAGTTCCATATAACCCTGTGATCAGTGATTGGTGAAGGGTGACGAGTTAGAGGTTGAGGCGCAGTGATTTCCACGCTCTGATCACCCAGTACTCATCACACGTCACTGTATTTACTCCACGACATTCAATTCGATCGGATCAACGATGCAGCCTTTTGCGCGCAGACCTTCGATGGCACGTTCAATTTCCGCCGTATCACCGGACAGTTCAAGGTCGACCCAGCCGGTGGTCTCACGCACATCGGCGCGGCGCACATTCGTAATGACCTTGTACTCGTGGCCGATCTGATAAATGATCGGCTCTTTCACTTTGTCTTCAGGGAAACGGACGTGGAATCGCAAATGTGATACGTGTGCCATGATTAGCCTCCAGCGATGGCCGGCACGATCGAGACCTCGTCTCCGGTTTTTAACGCAGTGTTTTTGCCGTCAAGAAAGCGGATGTCTTCCTCGTTGACGTAAATGTTGACGAACCGGCGCAGTTCGCCGCTGTCGTCGCAGAGGCGTGCCTTGATGCCGGGATAAGACGCCTCCAGCGTGTCGACCAGATCGGTAATGGAACCGGCGGTGATGTCAACTTCGCCCTGGTTCTTCGTCAACGGCCTCAGCGGAGTCGGAATACGGACTTTAATCATGCGTCACCACCATTTCCCCCAAGTTGAAAGGTTTTTTCAAAAGCCACGAGGCTCGGTTGAATGCGGGTCGGCCGTCCGACGGCATCAATCACCGCCTCCTGTGTTTTTAATCCGTTGCCGGTGATGTACGCGACCGTAACCTCATCTTTCTTGATCAGGCCCTGTTTGACCAATTTCTTCAGAACCCCGATCGTGACGCCCCCGGCGGTTTCGGCGAAAATACCTTCGGTCTGCGCCAGCAATTGAATGCCCTCGACCACTTCTTCGTCCGTCACCATGTCCATGGCGCCCTTGCTCTCAGAAACGGTCTTGAGTGCGTAATAGCCGTCGGCCGGATTACCGATTGCGAGCGATTTGGCGATCGTCTTGGGCTTGACCGGTTTGAAGAAATCGCGTCCGGCCTTGAATGCGGTGGAAATCGGCGAGCAGCCTTCGGCTTGGGCGCCGTTGACCTTCGTACGTACGTCGTCGATGAGCCCCACGGACTTCATTTCGTGCAGCCCCTTCCAGATTTTCGTCAGAAGGGAACCGGAGGCCATCGGGACGACGACTTGATCGGGAGTCTTCCATCCCAATTGTTCGACCGTTTCAAAGGCGAGCGTTTTGGAGCCTTCTGCATAGTATGGGCGGATATTGATATTGACGAAGGCCCAGCCGTGCTCACCGGCGATTTCACTGCACAACCGATTGACATCATCGTAGTTGCCTTCCACTTCGACGACATTCGGCTTGTAGATCAAGTTGCCGAGCACCTTGGCGGCTTCAAGGTCGCCGGGAATGAAGACATAACAATGAAGATTGGCCGATGCGGCATGTGCCGACACCGAGTTGGCCAGGTTACCGGTCGAGGCGCAAGCCACGGTCTCGAATCCCAATTCGCGGGCGCGGGTCAAGGCGACGGCGACGACACGATCCTTAAACGACAGGGTGGGGTGATTCACCGTATCATTCTTGATGTACAGGTTATCCAACCCAAGGTAGGCACCAAGATTTTTCGCCCGGACCAGCGGGGTGAATCCGGCATGTGGACCGACAAAATTGGTGCCCTCGACCGGCAGGAGATCGAGGTAGCGCCACATACTTTTGGGGCCGTCTTCGATTTTCTTGCGGGAGATGACCGCCTTGATTTCATCGTAGTTGTATTTCACTTCGAGCGGGCCGAAGCACATCTCGCAGACGTGAATCGCTTTGGTCGGATATTCCTGTCCGCACTCGCGGCAGATCAGCGCTTTCATTTTGCTCATGATTTCACCACCTTCGCCAATCGGTGATTACGGATGCATCGCGCAGCCGGCATAGGGATCTCCATCGTCGAATAATTCGGTGATTGTCGGATGCTCTCCACACAAGACACAATCTGGATTGCGGCGGACCTTGATTTCTCGAAACCGCGTTGTTTTTGCGTCGAAGTCGAGCATGCGGTCGGTCAACGGCCGTCCGATGCCCAAGACGAGCTTCAACGCTTCCGTCGCCTGAATGGTGCCGATGATGCCGGCCAGGACGCCGATTACCCCGGCTTCTTGGCACGATGCCACCAGGCCCGGCGGCGGCGGTGTTTTAAACACACATCGGTAGCAGGCCGATTGCTTGGGGATGATGGTCGTCACCCTCCCGTCGAACCGCAGAATGCCTCCGTGTACGAGCGGTTTGCCGGCGAAGAAACAGGCATCATTGATCAGGAACTTCGCCGTGAAATTGTCGACGCCGTCGATCACGACGTCATACTCGGAGAAAATTTTGAGCGCGTTTCCGGCGGTCAGCCGTTCTTCATATGTTGATACGTGCACATCGGGATTCAATGCCTGGATCTTTTCTTTTCCCGACACCACCTTGGGCCGTCCGACATCCGTCGTATAGTGGAGAATCTGGCGTTGCAGGTTGGTCAGGTCCACGACATCGCTGTCGATGAGTCCGATCCGGCCGACTCCGGCCGCGGCCAAATAGAGGCCGGCCGGCGATCCCAACCCTCCGGCGCCGACCAGCAGAATCTTCGCCTTGGCGATCTTTTTCTGCCCCTTGCCGCCGACTTCCGGGAGGAGGATGTGCCGACTGTAGCGGTTGATTTGTTCGTCGGTGAATTCCATCGTCAGCCTGTGATCCGTGATCAGTGATGCGTGATGAGATTGTTAGTGAATTGCTTGATACTCATCACTCTTCACCCTTCACTAGATGTTGAAATATTTCTCGATGCTGATATACCGCTCGCCTGTGTCGCAGAGAATCGTCACGACATTTTTATCCGGCCCCAACTCTTCGGCGACTTTCTGAGCGGCGAAGACATTGGCACCGGCTGAGATGCCGACCAAGAGACCTTCTTTCTTCGACAGCAGCTTTGCGGTGTGATACGCCTCGTCGTCGGTCACCGTGATGACACGATCCAAGATCTTTTGGTTCAAGACCTTGGGAATAAACCCCGCGCCGATGCCCTGAATCTTGTGTGGGCCGGGATCTCCTCCGGAGAGGACCGGGGATGTGGCCGGTTCTACCGCGATCACTTGGACATTCGGGTTTTTTTCTTTGAACACTTCGCCGCATCCCGTTATGGTGCCGCCGGTTCCGACTGCGGCGACCAGCGCATCAACTTTTCCATCCAGCGCGTCCCAAATTTCCACGGCGGTCGTCGTCCGGTGTATGGCCGGATTGGCCGGATTGGAAAATTGATCCGGCATGAAATAGGACGGGTTCTGAGCCAAGATACTTTCCGCTTCTTTGATCGAGCCCTTCATGCCTTCCCAGGCGGGCGTCAAGACCAGTTGCGCGCCGTAGGAGGAAAGTAAACTCGCCCGTTCCATGCTCATGCTTTCCGGCATGACCAGGATCAAGTTATAGCCGCGCACGGCAGCGACCAACGCCAGACCAATACCCGTATTGCCGCTGGTCGGCTCGACGATCGTGCCTCCCGGCTGGAGTTTCCCTTGCCGCTCCGCCTCGTTGATCATATTGAGGCAGATCCGGTCTTTCACACTGCCGCCGGGATTGAAAAACTCGACTTTCCCATAGATCGTCGCTGAGCCTGGTTTTGACAACCGGTTCAGTCGAACAAGAGGGGTATTCCCGATAAGCTCAGTGATCTCTTTGTGGGATGCCGAGGTCATCGACCCCCTCCCATATAAAAGAGGAGTTCGATCTGGTCTCCCTCTTTGAGGGTGGTGGTGCCCAGGTGGTCACGATCCAGCACCGTATCATTGACTTCGACGGCAACCATCTGAGGCTCGATCTTCTTGCTATTGAGCAAATCGAGGACGGTTCCGTCCGGAATGTCCTCGGATTTTCCATTGATCTTGACCTGCATGAATGCTCCCAAGTTGGCCTAGAAATTAGGAATTTTGAAAGTTAACAAAGGCGATTGATAGTTGTCAAGGAGACCCTGTTGGTGGTGTGGAGTCATGAGGCTAAGAATGGGGTTATCCTGTCCCACGCGCATGGCCAGATCATACCATGAAGAACCGTTCACAAGGGCGGTGATGGACTGCAATGGCCCACATGATCCGGGATTCCGCAGTTGGACATGAATTAAAAGGGTCCGACCCCTTAATTCTACCTTCGGAATAATGGGTGCTCAGCCGATCCTGGTAAGGATCGGTGCTAGTGATTAGGTTGTTGCAACTCGTTGAAACGGTAATGGGTATGGCGTATTGTTCATGAAGAGTGGAGGTGTGGGACACGGGCGGAGAAGATAGATCAGGTTTTTATGTGGAAGGGTTTAAGCGTCGTTGCGTGTCATGAAAATCGGAGGTGCACACAATGAGCACGAAAGATCTGTTAGCCGAGGCCATGAAACTGAAACCAGAGGAACGGTTCACCTTAGTTGAGGGTCTGATAAAGAGCCTGGATGAGCCGGATAAGACGTTTGATGACATATGGGCGACAGAAGCGGAAGCAAGACTCAAGGCCTATCGGGGTGGAAAGCTCGAAGGCGTCCCGATGGAGGAAATATTTAAGGAAGACTGATGCATGTCATCTGACGAGTGATGTCAAATAGTAGATAAACACAGGATTTTTCGTTAGACTCATCCGGACCACTGAAATCAAGAGGAGCGGCCATGAAGTTTACGATTACCATCACGCGCGACGAGGACGGAGCCTACATCGCTGAATGTCCGGCTATCCCGGGATGTGTCAGTCAAGGCAAGACGGAAGCAGAGGCACAAGCCAACGTGCAGGATGCCATCAAGCAGTGTCTTGAGGTGCGTGCCGAGATGGGGATGCCGCTGACCGTCCTCACTCGTCAAGTGGAAGTCATCGCGTAATGCCGCCGGTCCCCCTTCTTCCCCCTTCCGATGTCATCAAAATGTTTCAGCGCCTTGGCTGGCAGATAGTTCGTCAGAAAGGCAGTCATATCATCATGACCAAACCCGGCCACATTGCCACTCTCTCGATCCCAAATCACCCGGAAGTAGCGCGAGGCACACTGCGTAGTCTGATTGCAAAAGCAGGACTGACAGTTGAGCAGTTTCTCGAAGCCTCGAACAAGTAGGCCAAGGGTTGAAACTTCTGGGCAGGTCGAGATGTGAGCTGAGTCGATCAAGCCTGTTGTGCCCATCCGCATGAGAACCCGTGACAGCTAGCCTCACATTCTATCTCATTGAAACGCCGCAGTCATGGCGTGATGCTCAGATCATTCGATGATGAATTTACTGAAGGGGACTGACCCCCTTCCTCGCGCCCGCCTCGGCGAGCCGCCGGGCCCTCGCCTTCGCACGCCTCGTAGAATCGTCGATACGGGCCGCGAGGCGAGCGAGAAGGGTCTGCGCGCGGGGTCTGTCCTCCTCCAAACCGAGGGAAGTCCTCAATGCCGTTCATTGATCTCTCTGCGACGTTGCGGTAGATTCTTCCCTAACCAATTGCTGAGGCTGCCTTGCTATGAGGCGCTGGTAGGCTGCAGCATACTTCTTAGCTAGGCCGCTGAGCTGGCACATGGGCTCGTCCTAGACTCGGTGATGTTAGGATGACTGTTCTCCAAGAACTTCTTGAGTGGTCCGAAGACCGCCCAGCGTGGCAGCGCGATGCGTTGCGCCGCCTCGTCCTCCAGGGTGAACTTTCCGATGACGACATCTGCGCTCTAACCGACATCTGCAAGAGCGTCCACGGACTTGCTGAACAACAATACATTGCTCCGCTTACCAAGGAGCATGTGCCGGAGAAGGCAGCAGGCAGCGCGCCCGTATCGCTTGTTTCCATCTTCCATCAGCGAGGTGTGAACGCGCTTGCGGAAGACCAGACTCTCAAGTTCGGTCCGAACCTCACCGTGGTCTACGGCGACAACGCCGCCGGAAAAACTGGGTATATCCGGATCCTTAAGAGTGCGTGCCGCGCCCGGGGGCATGAGCAGATCCTGGGGAATGTCATCTCCGGTGCAACGCCGCTCTCGCCAGTCGTGTCAATCAGGTACAAGGTCGGACCCGAATCCGAACCACGGGAATGGGCTGGGAGCGGCGAAGATGAGGCTATATCCCGCGTTAGCGTGTTTGATACGCAGTGCGCTGCCGTCTACCTTACCGAGAAGACAGATGTCGCATTCCGGCCCTTCGGACTGGACCTCTTCGACAAGCTTGTTAAAGCGTGCAGGGCAGTTCGTGCGAGGCTCGAAAGCGAACAACACACTATGGCCTCGAACGCCTTGGCCCCCCTGCTGGCGCAGATCCCCGAAGGAACGGCTGTAGCAAAGCTGCTGGCGAACATCAGCTCACTAACAAAGCCGGAATCAGTCCAGACGCTCGCGCGTCTGTCCTCTGATAAGGAAGCACGGCTTGCCCTGATCGAGAAGTCACTACTTGACTTGCAGGCCAATGACCCCGAGAAGCTGATTCGGCAGCTCACCCTTCGCGCTGGGCGCGTCCAGGCGTTGGCTCACCATCTCAAGGAGCTGGAAGGGGCGCTTTCGACGCAGAGCGTCGCCGCAATGTTTGACGCGCGATCCGAAGGCCGCTGCAAGAGCGAGGAAGCCAGAAGGCTCCGAGAATCCATGTTCCCGGCCGGTATGCTGGCTGGAACCGGTTCCGAATCGTGGATGGCGCTCTGGGAGGCAGCCCGCCGTTTCTCGCGGGAGCACGCTTACCCCGGCCAGGCGTTTCCGGTGGTGGAGGACGGCGCGCATTGCGTGCTGTGCCAGCAGGATCTCGATCACGCGGCCAGTCACAGGCTCCAGCAGTTTGAGGCTTTCGTGGCTTCGACGACGGAGCGCGAACTCCGCCAAGTGTGGGAGACCTTCACGCGGCTGCGGAAGTCCTTTACCGAACTCAAGACGACGACTGAAGCCATCGACGAGACGCTCAAGGAAATCCGCATCGAGCATGAGGCTCTGGCGGACGCCGTAAATGCTTCGCTTGTCGCAAACGAGAGCCGCCGCAAGGCCGTGGTTCTCGCCCTGACCGAAGACAAAGACCTTCCTTCCGACTTTCCGGCCCTCGTTTCCGTTGCCCGCGAGGGAGAGGCGCTCGCAGAGCAGATCGAAGCACGCATCAAGACGCTACGCACTAGCGCGACTGACGAAACACTCAAGCGCATGACCACCGAGGCCCAGGAGCTGCGCGCCCGAAAGCTCTTAGCTCAACATGAACAGCTCGTCCTGAACGAGATCGAGTGCAAAAAGAGGTTTGCCGCCTACGGGCTGTGCATCAATGATACGACTACCAACGCCATCACGCAGAAGAGCACAGCCATCACGAAGACCATTGTATCTAAGAAGCTCAAGCAACGATTTAAGGACGAGTTGGCCAATCTCGCCTTCCGCCACGTCGAGATCGAGCTCAGGGAGGCTGGCGGGACAGAAGGCATTCTCTATCACAAACTCATTCTGACGCGCGCACCCGGTGTTGAACTGCCGAAGGTGGTGAGTGAAGGCGAGCAGCGCTGCCTGTCAATATCGGCATTCTTTGCGGAACTCAGCACCGCTGATGATCCCTCCGGCATCGTGTTTGATGATCCTGTGTCTTCGCTCGATTATAGATGGCGTGAGGGTGTGGCGCGGCGGCTGGTGCAGGAAGCCAAGAGCCGGCAGGTGATTGTTTTTACGCACGACGTTGTTTTTCTGCTACTGCTTAAACAGTTCGCCGAGGAACAGGGCGTAGCGCAACTTGACCAGCACGTTCGTCAGCTGTCGAAGGGTGCCGGCGTATGTGCGGAAGAGTTGCCGTGGGTCGCGATGCCCGTCAAAAAGAAAGTTAGACACCTGAAGAACGAATGGCAAGCCACGGATAAACTCTTTCGAGACGGTCATCAAGCCGCCTACGAGAAGGAGGGTAAGTACCTCTACGGCTTGCTACGCGAAGCCTGGGAACGCGCCCTGGAGGAAGTCCTTCTGGGCGGCATTGTCGAACGGTTCCGACCTGGTGTTCAGACGCAGCACATTGGCATAATCGTGGACATTACGGTGGAGGATTGCCGAACGGTCGAGACGGCGATGAAGAAATGCTCGAAATGGCTCCACGATCAGGCCGCAGCAGCGCGTGCTCCGGTGCCTGAGCCACCGGAACTCAAGGCCGATATTGAGGCGCTGGAAAACTGGATCACCACGATCCGCAAGCGTCGTCAGTGAGGAAGGTAGGATGGACGGGAGAGGATTTAAGGGGCGGATACCTTTGTCTTTAATGAGAAACTTCGTGATGTTATGGCGACCAAGGATTCAGAACCCCCCTCATTCTCATACATGCTTGTAAACGATTTGTACGCACTGCATAGCCTTGGGTGGAATGATTTTCAGCGGCTTTGCCTCACGATCACAAGGGAAATTCTGGGTCAGACAGTGCAGTCGTTCCTGGATTCCCGCGATGCCGGTAAGGATGGTGCATTCGTTGGCACCTGGAACGCCGCCGGACAGGAGAGCCTTAGTGGTGCTTTTGTAATTCAGTGTAAGTTCACCGCTAGGATGAACTACGCGTTGAGGGTGTCCGATCTGACAGATGAAGTCAAAAAAGTCAAAAAACTTGTTGAGCAGGGTCTTTGCGATTCCTATGTGCTTATGACGAACGCGGGTCTGTCAGGTACGACAGCTGGAAAGGTCAATGCTCTGTTCAAGGGTGTAGGAGTAAAACACGTCGCAGTGTTCGGTTCAACATGGATAAGTCAGCAAATTCGTGAGAACAAGCGTCTGCGTATGCTTGTGCCGCGCGTGTATGGACTTGGAGACTTAACGCAGATTCTGGACGGGCGCGCATACCTTCAGGCCCGGACTATCCTTGAATCGATGCGAGAGGATCTAGCCAAGGTCGTCGTCACCGACGCCTACCGAAAAGCCGTAGATGCCATCAATACGCACAGTTTTGTGTTGCTCATTGGCGAGCCTGCTGCTGGTAAGACGACCATCGCATCTCTGCTCGCAATGGCGGCACTTGACCAGTGGGGTGCCTCGGTGCTCAAGCTGGATGATCCCAGCAAGGTTACTAATCGGTGGAACCCGGAGGAACCGTCTCAGTTCTTCTGGTTGGACGATGCCTTTGGAGTGACCCAGTACGAGGATTTTCTGGTCCACCACTGGAATCATATCCTGCCGCAAATCAGGCCTATGCTTCGCAAGGGGGCAAAGATCGTCATGACCTCGCGCGACTATATTTACAACCGTGCACGCAAAGATTTGAAAGGAAGTGCTTTCCCTCTCCTGAAGGAGAGTCAGGTTGTGATCGATGTTCAGGACCTGTCCCCTGCAGAGAAGCGTCAGATCCTCTACAACCATCTCAAGCTTGGGAAACAGCCGCGTTTCTTCCGAACCGAGATCAAGCCTTACCTTGAGGATGTCGCCAACCATCCTCGCTTCATCCCGGAAACTGCGAGGCGTCTGGGCGATCCTCTTTTTACTATGGACTTGTTCATCGACAAGTATTACATCGACCAGTTTGTCGAAAAGCGTGAGCAACTTCTCCAGGATGTGCTCCAAGGCCTCGATACCGACAGCAAAGCAGCACTGGCGCTGATTTATATGCGCAACGGCCGTCTCGAAAGTCCGATCAAACTTCGACCATCAGAGCAACAGGCTCTAGATCGGCTGGGAAGTAATCTGGGGGGATGTGTCACCGCGCTCGAATCTCTGAAAGAGAGTCTTGTATTGCTCTCTCGTGCAAGCGATGAGCCTGTTTGGAAGTTTAAGCATCCGACCATTGGCGACGCGTACGCGGCCATTCTAGTTCAGAGCCCGGAGCATCTTGGCATCTTCATCGAGGGTAGCACCCCGGAACGGCTAGTCGATCAAGTGACGTGCGGCGATGTTGGCATCGAGAAAGCAGTTGTGGTGCCAAAATCTTTATTTCCGCAGATGCTTTCAAAATTGAAGGAAATGTCGCAAAGCAAATCCTATAAGTCCCCATGGTTATCAATGTTCGGTGCGAAGCGAGACCTACAAGGGTTTCTCGCCCGTCGTTGCTCGAAGGAGTTTCTATTGCTATATCTAGAGTACAATCCTGGCCTCCTAGACCAAGTCGCCGAACCAGGACTGTTCCTCGACACTGTTCCAGAGGTTCGCCTAGCAAAGCGACTTCATGAAGTGGGAATACTACCGGAAGAAAAGAGGAAGAAGTTCGTTGAAACGGTGAGTGGTTACGCTCTCGATGGGAAGGACGCGGCCGCTCTGGACGACGACGGGATCCGAGGCCTTTTCACAGAAGATGAATTCGAGGAGTTGGTGCGTCGGGTGCAGACAGAGCTTCTGCCGCGGCTTAGCGATGTCCGGTGCGAGTGGGAGTCCGATCATTCTTCAGACGAGCCACCCGATGAACATATGCAACAACTTCTCGAGCTATTCGATTCTCTGAAGAAACTATTCAGTGATCACGAGAATGCAATTAAACTCATCGACCTCGAAGTACGGCGTGCGCGAGAATGGATTGATGAAAACACGCCAGAGGAATCAGATAGAGCTCCTAGAAAGTTAGGGAAAGTCGAAGCACGGGAAAAACCTCAAAGTACACGCAGTATCTTTGACGACGTGGACGATGATGACGATGTTTAGGCGGATCGCAACATAGATGCCTGCTTAAGCAGAAGAATGTTCCAGGGACCATTGTTCGCTCAAATACAAAGATGCCAAAAATAGGAGTCTGAACCCATATTTCCATCTCATACAGCGGATCGCTCAATAGTGTCTCGAAATGGTACTGTCGCCCGACAACTGATGTGGGATGTTAGGGTCTTTATAGACGATCGGTAGGCACTGCATTTTTATATAAAAAGGAGGAATGATGTTAAGGCACTTTTCTAAAATCAATTCAACCACTGGTACTCCGGTCCCAACAATTGACTTCAGCGGCAAGTGGCGTAATGAGTTGCACTCTGAAATGACTCTGCAAGTTGATGCGCAAGGCAATGTAACTGGAAAATACAAAACTGGTGTTGGAACTCCAGCCCCATCAGAAGAGTTTAATCTAGTCGGTTTTGCGAGTGGAGATCTTCTGTCATTCACAGTCAACTTTGGCACTTACGGTTCTCTTGCAAGTTGGGCAGGTCAACATACTGAAGAAAACGGAACAGGGGTGATTAAAACCATTTGGTTACTCGCTCGGAATGTTAAAGATCCAGATGAACCCAAAAACCTATGGGGAGCTGTTCTTACTGGATATGACAATTTCCAGCGCTAAGTACATAGGACTCCGTTCGAAGGTGGCGCGCCTTCGGCGCACCCCTGAACTTGAGCGTAGGTATCACTAAGTGCATGACTTTGAGCAAATAGCGCGACCGGTGATTTTCGAGCATCCCGACGAGGCTTTCCCTTATTGGGGCAAGGGGTCGTCAATGCTCCTGGCTAACTCCCAGCATTACTTTTGGATCACGGCTTCTCACGTGCTGAAGAACCTAGGCGGCTCTGTTGAGGCTTTGAGAATCTTCCCTTCGGACGATGCGCGAATTTCGTTGCCGTTTGACGCGCAGTACACCATTAAGACGAGCGCCTCTGAAGATGAAGATCATCGAGATGTCTTTGCTCTGCGGATCGCTATTGCGGAATTTGAGGCATTCGGAGACGCCCCCCTGATCGCCCAGGATGCTGAGTTAGGTTTGCTACCGGCGGAAGATCTGAAAGTTGGCACGGTCCTATGGATCATCGGCTATCCGGCAGAGCGAAACCTAATCGACTACGAGCAGGCCAAAATTAAGAACTCGCGCGACGTGATTCGAGTCGTTTACCAGGGTGCGAGCGTTTCAGACCATTGCCACGTGGCAAGAGTCAACACCTCGAGCCTATTGGAGACATACGACGGGCTCAGCGGGAGCCCTGTCTTTTACCTTGATCCGATTATTCGCAATGGACAGGAATTGCTGTTTCCACGAATGGTTGGAATGCTGCTTCGCGGAACCGCGTCCAGCCAGCTAGTCCATTTCGTCAGTGCGAGGGTAATTGGCGAGCTAATTCGACTGGCATGTGATGGTGATGCCTAACAACACGTCTGGTCGGGCAGGGGGGCATGGTGGACGCACCGTGCTTGCGTTAGATTTTGTGCTCGCCAGTACCTAATGGCGGTCATGCTGGCGCTTCACTCGATCGTTATCTATTACCCTATGTTTGTAGGGCTCGACGCAATGACCGGAGGAAGCATCGAGCTTCTGGCACCGTTTGGGCGTTAAATATCGGAGCAGGTCAATCCATAAAGGAAGGTTGGGGGCAGTTCTTGACCTTGCACTTTCACTGGGCAATCAAGCGAGAGAAGGATGTAAACTCAAGGACTGACCCCACTGGCTGCTCCAGAACCTTAGGCGGCTGTCGCGCGACAGATTGTTATGGCACAGATATTTGTTTCACATAGCATGCGTGATACTGCTCTGGTGGATTTCTTCTCGAGGATTGGAGCACGGAGCAATGTGCGTCTAGTCTTTGAGGAAATTGAGAAACTTGTCACTGGATTCGTGAATGCACCCAAGATCCGTCGCGATATTGAGGCATCAAGCGCCATTTTCCTTCTGCTATCGAAACACGTTCAATTGATTCCGCATACCCGAGATTGGATCATGTGGGAATCAGGTGTCGGACATAATAAGGATATATGGGTGTTCGAAAATTACTCCGATCACGGACAGATTAGCGTCACAATCCCGTTTCTGCGCCATTACGTCCTTTTTCAACCAATCGACCTGCATTTCCCTTACCTAAACCAGGTGGTAGCATCGTACGACGATTCAGGCGTCTTACCTGCGATGGCCGTAGCAGGCGGCGTTGGCGCCACTTTCGGAGGCGGTGGTGCACTTCTTGGCGCTCTTGCTGGCGCAGCACTTGCCGATCCGGCGAGATCGCGGCCGCTGGGTCGCCAGATCACATGCCAGCTATGCATGTCGTCCTATGCAATTCATCTTCCTCAAGGGGTCGCGACTTTTCGCTGTCCCGTGTGTAACCGGCGCCTGCAATTTCCCACGAGTTTATCACCTGGTGTCTAACAATTTACTCAATGGAGGAGAAATAGAACGAGAAAAAAATGGTCAGACCCATTTTGGCTTTTGATCTCCGACTTTCAACGGGCAATTGCGAGGTGGAACTATGAAAATCGTCACACTTGAAGTTCGTCGTCCTGAGGAAAGCATGGCTGAGTTTGCGCAAGCATGGAAAACAGGAAAACCTCAACGGTCGGCGCGCATTAGCTTTGCGACACCTGAACTTTTATGGAAGGTGCTGTCTGCCAAGCGTTGGGAACTTCTGAAAGCTCTGTGCGGCGCCGGACCTATCTCCATTCGCGAGGCTGCGCGGCGCGTGCATCGGGATGTCAAGGCCGTTCATGGCGATGTCATGGCGCTTCTGTCTGCCGGCCTGCTCAATCGCACCAAGGCCGGAAGAATCGAATTTCCCTATGAAGCGGTGAAGGTTGAATTTCTGCTCCAGACCGCATGAACCGTGCGTAGAACTGAGCCAAGTGAGAAAGTCGTAGGCAGTGCTTGACCTTACACTATCGCAAGACAATCAACCAGGCGCGTGCGTGGACTCAAGAATAGCCCCCACAGTTTTATGACGCCGACGACCTACCAATACTTTGCCTATGGCTCCAACATGCTGACGCGGCGGCTGACGGCGGCGGATCGCGCGCCGTCGGCAAGGCCGATCGGAATCGGCTATGTCGAAGGCCGACGGTTGACCTTCGACAAGGCAAGTGAGGACGGCTCCGGGAAATGCGATGCGGAAGCAACCGGGAAGCCGACCGACCGTGTCTATGGTGTCATGTTTGAGATTGCCCTAACCGATAAGGCCGCATTGGACAGGGCGGAAAGCTTGGGAACGGGGTATCGTGAAGAGTACGTCGAAGTCGTCACTGGTGCAGAAAACCTTAAAATTCAAACATACATCGCAATCAAGAAGAAACCGGGGCTCCGGCCCTATCACTGGTACAAGGTGATTACGGTGGCCGGCGCAGTGGAGCATGGGCTCCCGAGCGACTATGTTGAATGGCTTAGGGCAATTGAGTCCGTTGAAGATCCGATTGCAGAGCGCCGAGCGAAGCATGAGGCATTGCTAGCGGCGGCTTCACAGTAAGCCCTGCCCACATTACTCATGGTGGGCATGCCGAAACCGCTCATAGAGCCTTGAATCAGTAGTGGAATCGGAGTTGGACAATTTCCAGCGTATCATTCACCACACGATACACTATGCGATGTTCGTCTGTGATCCGCCTCGACCAAAGTCCTGAGAGTGCATGTTTCAATGGTTCCGGTTTGCCGACGCCGCCGAAGGGGTCGCGTTGTGTGTCGCGGATCAGCTTGTTAATCCGTTCCACCATGCGCTTGTCGTGTTTTTGCCAATACAGGTAGTCGTCCCACGCCTCGTCTGCGAAGACCAACTTCATTTGGCCAGCTTCCGCTCAATGCCTTTGCCCGAGTTCAGTTGCGCAACGGCTGAGAGCAGTCGTTTGGCATTGGTCGGCGTTCGTAGAAGATAGGCGGTTTCTTCAAGTGCCTTGTAGTCTTCGAGCGATAGCATCACGACAGACTGTTCGCCGTTGCGTGTAATGATCAACGCTTCGTGGTCGTTACACACTCGGTCCATTGCGCTGGCGAGATTGGCACGGACGGCGGTATAAGTCATCGCATCCATGGAGGCCTCCTTCCTATGTACGTGTTACTGTACAGCCATGTGGTGAAAATGTCCAGTCGCACCAAAGACGGTACCTCAGCATCTCATCGATGTTCCAAGAGTCTCAATGGGAGGGAAAAGGCACAAACAGCAGCCTTGACTTTGATCCGGCATCGCCGCCACTATGCCGCTTTCTATCTGTGTATGACTGGCTCAGCCGGCTTCCAACTACACTCCATCTAGAAGGGGCTAGAAGGGGGTCGCGAGCCGGGGTTTTTACGGAGATTCCGCCATGTGGAAAAAGAATTTTCTGTTCCGGGCTGCTGAAGATACGCCGATGACGGAGTCGGAGAACGACATCTTTCATGATACCGAACCGGCAATGGATAGTGCCGGGTTGACGCTTGAGAAGTTTCTCTCTGTGTGGGTGCAGGGTGAAGGTGAGGAAGAGACGCCCTCGATGTTCACCAATGTCTATGTGCGGACTGCCGCGTTGGATGTGGCGAAGCAGGTGGCGTTTCTCCAGCCGCTTCAAGGACGGTCTCATCAGATCAAGCAGATGTTGACGCCTGGGCAGAAACAATTTCTCGGCCAGTGGTTCCGGACACATGCTTCGGAGGCATGGGACGCGTCGGATGATCACTTTCGTGAGCTGTTTGAGACGGAATGATTCGATTACGACTGTTCGTCATAGGATTGGGGTGTTGCACGTGGCTGTTCGTATGGCCGTGGGCCGGATTGTCGACAGGGCCGATTCTGGAAGCCGAAGCTGCGTCGGTCGATGTCTGGTATGGACCGGAAGATGAGCCGCTCAACCATGTGGTGCGGATCTATGAGGAGGCCAACCGGTACATCTATGTTGCCGTCTATGGGATGACATCGTTCCCGGCGGCCAAGGCGCTGATCGCCGCGCACAAGCGGGGTGTGGATGTTCGAGTGATCACCGACAGGAGTCGCCTGAAGGATCGCAAACAGCGTGCGGCGATCTCTGCGTTACGAGAGGCGGGCGTTCCGGTCATGGTGAATCGACACGATAGTCTGATGCATCTGAAACAGGTCGTGGTCGATGACGAGGTGAATGCGAACGGGTCGATGAACCATACGACCAGCGGCAATCGCTATAACGATGAACGGTTGGATGTCATTCGCGATCATGCCATCTCGGTCAAGGCCCGCGAGAAGTTTCTCTCGATGTGGAAGGATCAAGAACGCTTTCGAGAGTGGAAATAGCGGGAAGGTTCAGGTTGAGGCTAAGGTCCAGGTTGAGGATGATTAAGAAAGTTTAGGCTGAGGCTGAGAGTATGTAAAGACTACTCTCTCATCTTGGTTGTTTCCTGAACCTGAGCCTGAACCTTAGCCTTCATGGAGTATAGGGTGAAGATTGAAGAGGCGGATGTCGCGGTGGTAGGAGCCGGCGGGGGTGGGGCGGTACTGGCTCTGGCGCTCGCGCAAAAGGGATTGAAGACCATCGTGCTGGAGCGAGCTGAGGGGCCGCCGAAGGGTTTGCGCGGAGAGATCCTCCAACCGAACGGGCAGCGGGTGCTCGACCAACTCGGCCTTTTGCATACATTACCGATAGAGTCTACCCGAGACGTGCGGCTCTTTCATTTCTGCCGAGTCGGCGGTGAACGGCTCTGTACGATAGATTATGGCGATTTGCCTGCTCCGTATAATCGAGCGGTGGTGACCCTACCCAATGTGGCACACCATGCCATTCTCGATGCGATTCAAGAGCAGCCGTCTGTCTCACTATGGTACGGGACTTCGTTTACGAGCCTGTTGCGAGAGAATGGTCGAGTCTCCGGCCTAATCGCACAGAAGGGGGCAGACGAGATCACGGTGAAGGCCAAGGTCGTCGTTGGGGCGGACGGCGCTTTCTCGAAAGTGCGAGAGGCCCTTCAGATCCCGGCCGATTTGTATCTGTATCCGCAGGGATATTTGATCGCCCTTGTCGATGCTCCGAACCCGTTTACCGAAGCAAAATATTTTGTGGGCACCAGAACGATTCTCGGCATGTTTCCCGCCGCGGCCAACAAGGTCTACCTCTTCTATATGATCGATACCGGCTCGTACGATCGCGTGAAGGCTCAAGGCCTCTCTGCCTTGCAACAGGCTTGGACGGCGATCAGTCCTTCGGATGAGCCGGTGTTTCAGGCCTTGAAGGATTGGAGCCAGACCGCCTTTTTGCCGACCGGACGTGTGCGTACACCGACGTGGGTGGCCGACGGTGCGGTGCTGATCGGGGATGCGGCGCATGCCATGAATCCGCATGCGTCGCAGGGACGCATGCAGGCGATGGTGGATGCGATGACGCTGGCCGATCTCTTGCCCGAATGCTTGGCGGCGAATGATGTGTCGGCTGAACGGCTCAAACAGTTTGAGCATGTGCGACGCCCTCATGTCGCGACGTTGCAACGATTGGCCGATGAACAGGTGCTGTTCTGGAACACGGCGAATCCGGTGATTGGGTTTCTACGGGATCGGGTGTTTCGGACATTGGATGGGAATGCCCGGCTGCGGTATCGTGTTTTGGCGACCACGGCGGGGCTCCGTAGCCGTCCGCCGTTCGGTCCGATCGATCGCCTGATGGCTGCGGGATTTCTCCCGGATCGTTCAGCCCACGAGCGAGTAGCACAGGACGCGGAGTAAGACGATGTCAGCCGTGCAGTGGGTGATTGATGGATTGCCGGACGGGACGCAAAAACTTCTGCGTACCTACGTCGAAGACGTGACCAAGGCGTTCGGCGATCATCTGGACGCCGTGCTGCTCTACGGCAGTGCGGTTCGTGGGGATTTCCTGCCCGGTCGATCGAATCTTAATATTCTGTTGTTTGTGTCCTCGTATGATGTCGCCGTCTTGAAGGAGTACGCGACCGTCCACAAGAAGTGGAATAAGGAGCTGGTGGTCGCGCCCTTATTTCTGACAAAGGACGATCTCCAGGCGTCGGCGATGGTCTTTCCTCTGGAGTACCAAGACATTCACGACTGTCATCGTCTCTTGTGGGGAGAGGATCCCCTCGTGGGGCTCAATGTCGACCAACGGTATCTGGCCGGAGAAGTTCTGCAATCGCTGAGGGGAAATCTTGTGCGTTTGCGACAGCGATTCGTCGAAGGGGGCGGGACGGCA
>JAOUPN010000302.1 GCA_029879905.1 Nitrospira sp.
GCTTGCCGAGAGCCTCGCCCTGTTTACCGATGACTTCATGGAAGAGGGGAGGCAACAACCTCCGATCCAAAAACGAAAGCGCCCCTTTGCATGAAGCTGATGCTGGATACCAATATCTGCATCTACCTGATTAAGCAGCAGCCTCCCTCCATTCTCGAACGCTTCCTGTCTCATCCGGTCGGTGAGATCGGGATTTCCAGCATCACGGCAGCCGAATTGGCGTTCGGCGTCAGCAAGAGTCGTCATGCGACTAAGAATCGCCATGCCCTTGAGCAGTTTCTTGTCCCGCTGCAGGTCGTTGCGTTTGACCAGACCGCGGCCTGGTCCTATGGCCGTTTGCGTGCGCAACTTGAGGCAAAAGGAACTCCGATTGGTTCGATGGACATGCTCATCGCAGCCCATGCCTTGAGTCTTGGGGTCCGGCTCGTCAGCAACAACATCAGAGAATTTCGGCATGTTCCAGGCCTCCGGCTCGAAAATTGGGTGTGATACCGCAATCATTAACGGGATCGGGCTTGGACAAAATTAAAGGGGGCGGGAGTCAATTCTTGCCTTTGACGAACAAATCACCACGTACGTGAGGCTATCTGATCTTGCCATTAGGTGCGATCTGCACCTCGGTATATCTAATTCAGCGCGTCCACCTTCCAAATGGTCGCAAGACATCATTCTCATTGTCGTGCGGCTCTATCGCAGCACACATGCCCTACTGGTATGAGGCCACACCATGTTGCGGTGAACAGGGAGATTGACGCAGTCGATGTTGAGTCTGCACCGTTTCCCCAGGGGTGGTTTGGGAAAGGCCTATCGATTGTTTCCGGAAGAGCTTCAGGTGATAATGGACAATCTGCATGCTACTACGGTGACTTAAAGGAGGAAGAACGATATGTCGACGGCTGAACAAATCTTTAAGGAAGTTCAGAAACTTCCGGACGCCTTAGCGCGTGAGGTTCTGGATTTCGTTGAATATATTGAAATCAAACATGGCATCCGCGATCGTCTTACGGAAGAATTGAAGCACGCACAGGAGCCGGCGATGCGCCATGTATGGGATAACAACGAAGACGAGGTTTGGAATGGCGTGTAAGCCTGGGGACCTTGTTCTGATTCCCTTTCCATTCTCGGATCTCTAATCAGCGAAGACGCGGCCTGTATTGGTGCTGACTTCTCCGGACCGACATGCCGATTTCATCGGGCTGGCCATCACCTCCGTTGAACAAGAGTATGCTTCTCTCCAAATCGGGCCGACTCACTTGATTCAAGGGGGACTCCCCAAACCCTGTTGGATCAGACTTGATAAAATCTTTACCCTTTCCGAAAGCAGTATCGTCAAAACCTTCGGAGTAGTGACACCGCAAGCCATGCAAGCCGTAAGGCAAGGCCTCTGCTCTGTTGTCGGGTTTGCTCCTAAATGAGGAAAAGCAAAGGGGGCGGGAGTCCATAAGGTGCCAAGCCACTAGCGGAAACGCCTCCGTCAAAACCTTCTAGAAATGCGGCTCCCATCCTCTTGCCAAACACCGATATGCCACCGTGCGCGTGTCCTGCGTATCCCCTCCAATGTCACGAAGCCAATCGCTCATGTGCTAGAGTTACAATCAGAGCATGTCCCAGCCGACTCAAACGGGAGACTAGGCTCGCAGATCTGTCAGGGAGACAGCGGAGAAGAAGGTACGGCAAGAAGGCCTTGGGAATACTGATGGCGAAATCAACTGAGATATTGAGTGATCCAGGAGAGAGGCGCTTGGCTGCCATCGCGGTTATCTGCGCGCCGCTCTCGATCGTGCTGGGCATCATGGTACATCCGTTCTTCGCTGTGGTGGCGATTGTGCCGGCCGCCTTTCTTTCATATGAGGTCTGCGGAGTGGTCAGCCGGTTTCTGTTCGGCAAGGAATTTATCTTTGTCTCAAAGTTCGGCTTGAATACGTCGGAGGAAGAACAAACGATCAGCAGGACCGACTATGTCCTCACGTTTCTGTGCACGGTCCTTGCCGTATTGGGAATGTTCCTGGTCGGCGAGATGGTCGACCAGATTCGGGGCGAGAACGTCTGGAAGTGGTAGCCGATGCAGGTAAGACTTTATGGACGCGGGTCCGGCATTCAAACACGCGACTGAGAAGGCCAGGTGCTGCGACCCCAATCCAGTGAGCAGGAAGCGGCCAGCCAACTGTTACACCCTTCGAATGCGGGCGGCATGATGCTATCGATTTGCGATGTTATTGCGCTGCACCAACTGATTGGCCGTAAAACTCTCGCACGTACATTCCAGTCATCCGCCTTCCTCTGACTCGGAAGACGCGCGCACATCACGGGGCGAATGGCATGGGAGTGGTCTCAGAAATAGATGCCGATCCCTTGGCCTGTTTAATGGCTAAACAAGAAAAAGTAGCCGATCGTCTGTTTGGGGAACTGTGGGAGTACAAGGCCAGATCATTGTCCTTCGGAGATTATGTCACGACTGATTTCTGACCTAACCCCTGTGCTGAATTGAGGGCCTTGCAAATCCTTTGTGCAGGGCACTCCAGAGTACTTCTCCCGTGTTCTTAAAAACGTTTGGACAGCTCTGATTGCGCATCTATCGCTATCGAGCACACCATGTCCGACTGCTGGAACGACGAACAGAAAGCTATTTCCTAGTTCCGCGTGGACTCGCTTTGCCCAAATTGATGGCGTTACGGGATCAAGGTCACCGGCGAGGAGCAAGGTCGGCAATCGCGACTGTACGGGCTTCAAGGAGTTTTTACGCGCACTGGGGACTTTCCAATACTCACATGCATCGAATTCCCATATGGGACTCAAGTATTCCTCTAAGAGGGGATACATGCGACCTTCTTGCTTCATCGTCTCCTTGGTAGAATCCTGTCGTCTCTCGGCACAGCCAGCGGAAATGAACACGACGTCGTTAAAGGTCATTGCTTCCTCGGTATAGTATTCGCCCAGGTATTGAACCATGGGGCGTAGCGGATCCAAGTTCCCCTGCTTGATCGACCATAATGCAAAAGGGAGTTGCTGGATGAAGTCCCATCGGTACATTGACAGATAGACCAGTGTTATCAGCCGATGCCCATTGACCATTACAGTCATAGGTTTTCCTGAGTAGCCAGTACTGATGTGATATTCCAGCGGCTGCAAATCGAGTTTTTTAACCAGTGCATAGAATTCAGACTCTAGATCGGGAAACCGTTTTTTACAGGCCTGATCGTAATTACAGATAGCGAATAATCGGTGCAGCCCGTCTTTCAAAAGACGTGGCCATAAGCGGTACATATCAACATCTGGGGGGAGTATGCCGTCGAGAATCACGGCGCGGATATTAGGAGGCGGCTGTCGCATCAGTTCTATGACTACACGTGTGCCATAAGATACACCGTAGACATCCCAGTTGACGTCAGGGAGTGCCTTCACGATTTGAGACACATACTCCATCGTGTATGGCAGGGTCATTTTGGATAAATCTACTTTCTTAGTGACCAAGTCCTGGTAGCAATCTCGAGTGATTTGGTCGTAGATCGCAGCTTCTCCAGCAGCTGATAACGAGGTGCCCAGTATTGTTGGCCCTGCCTCCGAGAATTTAGGGCAGTGGTACGCAGGGTCGCTACGGCCCGTGCCGAGAAAGTTAAACAGGACGAGGTCGCGGTCAAGATCCAGTTCCTGAAGCCACTGAACCCAAGAATCAATGTTACCGTCGTGAGGAATCGTTGCAGATCCAGGTCCGCCAGTTACATACAGGAGTGGCTGTACCTGTCGCGCAAAGAGCGAACGACGTATCAAGACGACCGGGATCTGGGCCTCATGCTTTAGATGAAGGTGGCCGCAATGTACGGCAGTAAAGGTAGGGGTTGGAAACCAACATTCCTCCCAGGTCAGTTCAGAAGAAGCCGTTTGATGCAATGCTGCCGGAGGGGATTTCAATGTCCAGAGAATCACATAACACAGACATGCACCAGCAACCGCTGTATATAGTGTTTTCTTCACTGGGGGGCTCCTGCTCAACCCGTCACTGTAAATGTTAGCAGAAATAACAGGTTGCTCCCCTCTCATGTAGCTCCAGCATAATTCTAGAAAACAGACCGTAAAGCTAAAGTGCGCAAACAAGGAGAATATTCAGGAAAATCAATGGGATCACAGCTATGGGGGCTTTTCTGGCAATCTCACATTGCTGGGATGGCCAGTCTCCTGTAACTCCATTTAATAGGGTGATGTCTTGCTATCTTGACCATCTGTAAGATTTGGCGATCAAAGTCAGCTGGTCTACGAGAATTTGGCAGGTATTCACACGAATTGCAGGTGAGGTGCGAAACAAAGGGGTCGGGAGTCAATTCGTGCATGCGACAAACAAATTAATAACTTCAGGGAGTCTTTTGAATCTCACCACCAGTCCGAGGTCTGCATCTCGGCACACCTGATTCGGCCCGTCTCGCCTCCTAAATGGTCGCAAAACACCATTCTCATTGTGCGTCCTGACAGTCAGGGATACGCGCGGTAGCACGGTCTGCAGATCTATTGCAGCCGTAAGAGTGCTGCTGGTTCTTCCATGTGTACACAGGGCGAAGAGCACATGCAGTGGTGGGTAAACGATACAGTTGTGAGAAAATATGTA
>JAOUPN010000303.1 GCA_029879905.1 Nitrospira sp.
ATTAGGTGGCTCGAGGTGCCACAAAACGGAAACGCTTGTCTCAACGAACAACGAACGGGGAGATGTGTTGACGCGCCTCCTATCGCGTGGCAATGAGAGGGGGCAGGAAAGTTTTCACACAGCCTGGGTCGAAGACTGCCATGGGCCAAGTGCGGAAGTGTGGTGCGGAACGGTACTAGTTGATTATGCACGTTGCAGATTGTGGCGCGGCTCAAAAGATTGGTGATCGAGACGAGTGGTGTGTGGTCAAGAACTGCCCCGATCTAGTCCTATCTACTCAAGACACAGTGGGGATCATGCAACCCGAAGCACCAGCCGTTTCCCGCAGGCCTTGACGTACTTCCGCAATGTCGCAATCGATGGCGAATGTTTTCCACTGGCCAAGGCCCGCTCCAGACGAGCGACAGCCGGAGCATGTGTCCCCATACGCACCGCGACCTGACTTTGAGTCAGTCCTGCATCTTGCCGCGCCTTGAGCAACGCATCGAGCAAGGCAGACTCTTCGCGTTCGATGCGGTCCACCTCTGTGCGAACCCCACGCCGACGAAAAAGCTTTTTGACGAGTAGATCATGTGTCCGCACGTTTCACCTCCTTCATTCGCACCTCAGCGATCTCTCGTTCTCGACGAGGCGTCTTTTCCGACTTCTTGACGAAGCAATGCAGCATAACGATCCGCCGGCCCACCAACGCGCAGAAGAAGACTCTGGCGATCCCCTCTGCTCCTTTCAACCGCAATTCACACAGACCATCGCCGAACGCCTTCGTATGAGGCACTCCAAGGTGCGGACCAAGCACACTCATTCACCGAGTGAGTACAATGCACCGTGCCGCCAACGTGTCAGGTAGAGCAAGAATGTCGTCCTACACGACTTCGCTGTAATACGTGATCGTGTAATCCATGCAGGAGAATAACAAATATGTTAACTCCGTGCAGCATATCGTACCGAGCACCCACCCTGTTCCACCGAATTCCATTTGACGGAGCCGTCGGCCACCTCCTACTATACGAACTGACGACAGATACGGACGAGCAGGACCATGACACAAACGATTCACCGTGGGTTACGACATGTCGCGCTTCGCGTGACCAATATTGCTCTCTCGCGGCGGTTTTATGAGCAACTGCTCGGTTTTCAGCCGGTGTGGGAACCAGACTCTGGGAGCGTCTATTTCAGCTCAGGCGTCGACAACTTGGCATTGCATCAGATCCCCCAGGAAGAACTCCCGGCCTATCAACCACCCAAGGCCCAATTGCTCGATCATCTGGGCGTGATTCTCGACAGCCCGGAAGCCGTCGACCGGATGTACCACGACCTTGCGCCGACGATCAGATCCCTCGGAGGGCGCATCGTCAAGGAACTGAAGCAGCATCGAGACGGCAGCTACTCGTTTTACTTTTCCGACCCGGACGGCAACGTTATTCAAGCACTGTATGAACCGAGCATCAGTAAACTCAAGATAGGACTGGGTAACGAGGACTGAGGGCTGAGGTGGACCGAAAGCGAGCAGTCAAATTTGAGGATCTTATTGCGTGGCAGAAAGCACGAGATTTGACACGGGCTATCTACCAGGCAACTGCAAAAGGGTCTTTTGCAAAAGACTTCGGACTCCGCGATCAAATCCGGCGTGCTGCTGTTTCAATTATGTCCAATCTTGCCGAGGGATTCGAACGAGGTGGGCGAGCGGAATTTCATCAATTTCTGAGTGTGGCTAAGTCCTCCTGCGCAGAATTACGATCCCAACTTTATGTCGCTTTAGACGCGAATCATCTTAGTGCATCAACGTTTCAACAATTGCTCACTCAAGCAGAAGAAGTCGCACGAATCATAGGTGGTCTGCGAAAAGCCGTACATACACAACGACTACAGGCTCGCACCTCTACAGCGAGGGCGAAATCCACTCAGTCCTCAGTCCTCAGTCCTGAACGCCATGAGCCAACTCTTAGATAGACTCCCAAGAAACCACTACCTCAGTCTAGCTCCCTGGTGCTGGGTACAGCTGGAAAGCGCCGAGCCACCCGGACCGTTTCCGTTCATCGGAGGCATCGCGCCCGAGGTCGTGGCCGGTCTGCATGAAGCGCATGGACTGTTAGCCAGTTCCATCGACACGGCGATCAGTGATGTGTTCTCCAAACGAGCACCGGTCGACGATCCGGATCGGCAACGGCGATTGGAAGATGCCTATGCGGAACTGGTACATGCACGCCCCTATCTGAGTCGGCATATCACCTGTGGTCGCACACCGGACGGGACCTTTCGTTGGGAATTTCCGACGGACCCGTCTCAGTCATCGACCGTGACCAACGGCGGCCTCAGGATTTTTCATGCGGTGAAACGTCAAGCCATTCCGTTGGGGTTCGATCAACGGCCTTTGGGGCCTGCCGTCGGACATCTCCTTGGCCTGTTGGACGGCACACATCAAATCGGCGAGATTAAGACGGCCCTATTGGCTGTACCACGCGAAGTCGGAGGGACCCTCACCAGACTGATCGATTTGCTCGGCCAGTATGACTGCCTCCTCTCCTCTCCGCGCACCTCGATCCGTCAACGATGGTTCGAGACCGTGCATGACCAGGATACGGTTCATCTGGGCCATGCGGCGCTACTCTATCGGCAACGGGATCAGGTATTGCTCTTCGACCCATGGCTCTTGCCCTGGTTTGCCGAATCCTCCGAGCCTTCTCTCTGGGGTTCTTTACTTCCCAAGCCGGCGGCCGTATTTCTGACGCATGACCATGACGACCATGTCGATCCACGCACCCTGCTCCATTTGCCCAAAGACACGCCGATCATTATCCCAAGCCGGAAAAATCGGAAGACCTTCTATTACGACTACCTTTCGCTCTTGCGAGAACTGGGGTTCAGACGCATCATTGAACTGGCGCATGGAGACACCTGGCCGTTCGAAGGCGGAACGGTCGTCTCAGTCCCATTCTATGGAGAAGACCCCTGCGACTTGGAGATGCCTCGCAATTGCTATTTGATCAGCGACCGGGGCTACAATGTGCTTGTTCATGCGGACAGCGGTCCGACCAACAACGGACGATCCGCCTTGCAGGACCAGGTCCTGACCACGCTTGTCGAGAAATATGGTCCGATCCGGCTTGTCCTGGCCTCCCAACAACAATTGCTTGAACTTCGCAGCCATGCAGCCCATGCGCCGCTCTCTCACCCGGGGAAATGGTTGGATGTGGGTGAGAACGGCTATCTGACCAATACTTACCTGCGTGACCTCTGCCGGGCGGCCAAAGCCGAACTCTTCGTCTCCTACGCCACCGGCGGCGCCGACTGGTACCCGGACCATTTATCGTTCACATTCAGTAGACGCAATCCCGCGCGCACCGCTCTACTCACGGCCCATTGGGAACAGCCGGAAACACTCAAAGATCTTCTCGCCGCCGACCATTGCGGGTATCATTACGCCCACGCGCTCGATGTGTATCGCCCACATGTCGGAGAACACATCGACATCATCCCGACAGGCGATGCACTGACTCCGTTGAATCTCTATCGGCTGGAACACGGCGACCCGCCGTTCCTCAAGCCAGGCAGATAACCATGGACGGTAGGCACCGGATATGAGTGATCAACCATCTCCCATCTTAGTCACTGGGGCGGCAGGTTTTATCGGATTTCACGTGATCCGCCGGCTCTTGGACCGCGGCGATTCCGTCATCGGCCTCGACAACCTGAACGACTATTACGATATTCGGCTCAAGCATGCGCGCCTAGCCCAATTGACCCCGCACAAAGAGTTCCGCTTCGTCAAACTTGACCTCGCAAATCGCAATGGCATGCGGGATCTCTTTGCCAACGAACCGGTCAGAAGAGTGGTGCATCTCGCCGCCCAGGCCGGCGTGCGCTATTCACTGGTCAACCCACATGCCTACACGGACAGCAACATCGAAGGCTTCATGAACATTCTGGAGGGCTGTCGGCACAGCAACGCCGAGCATCTGGTCTACGCCTCGTCCAGTTCGGTCTACGGCGGCAACACACAGATGCCGTTTTCCATCCATGATAATGTCGACCACCCCGTCTCCCTCTACGCCGCTACGAAAAAAGCCAACGAGCTGATGGCCCATTGCTATGCGCATCTCTACCGAATCCCCTGCACAGGGCTTCGATTCTTTACGGTCTACGGCCCGTGGGGACGCCCCGACATGGCGCTGTTCATTTTCACCAAGGCGATCTTGGAGGGTACGCCGATCGACGTGTTCAATCACGGCAAGATGCGACGCGACTTCACCTATATCGACGATATCGTGGAGGGGATTCTCCGCGTTTTGGACCATCCTGCCCAACCGAATCCAGCATGGTCCGGCGAGCAGCCTGATCCCGGCACTAGTTCCGCACCGGCCCGTGTCTATAACATCGGCAATCACCGACCGGTGGAACTGTTGAACTTCATTGAGATATTGGAACAGGCGCTGGGCAAAAAGGCGGAGAAGACACTGCTGCCCTTGCAACCAGGCGACGTCCCCGCTACCTACGCCGACATCGATGACCTGGCCCGCGATGTCGGATTCTCACCGGAGATATCGATTGAAGAGGGCATTCCGCGGTTTGTGCA
>JAOUPN010000304.1 GCA_029879905.1 Nitrospira sp.
TCGTCGCCCTCACACCGCAACGCACAGAATGGGCGTAGGAGCGCCGATCGCCGTCTGAGGCGACCTACACGTCAGGTCGAATACGGCATCAATCGTGTCCAAGAAATCGTGAGCGGTACAGCGGCTGGGACCGGCACAGCGAATTGAACTACCCAGCACATTCTCCTGATGGGCAGCTCGTTCCTTGGTTTAGTGTTTTACTGCCTGATGCTGCTGTGCTCCGTGTCTTGCCGAAGATCCTAGCCGTGAAGTTCATGCACGACAGATCGGACCTGCGGCGATTTGGAGACGATGTACTGCAAGGTGGGGTAACCTTTGTTGAACTACCGGAGGCTCAGGCGGCGGCGAATTTCGTGCAAGTCGATGTCTGGGCAGGCATGACCGATGGCTGGTCGCTCTTGGGGGCTCGGCCTTTGGCATGGGCCTACAAGCCAGAAATTGTCAATGATGCTCCAGTTGGTCAGCAGGAAATCGTAGCTCGTCGTGGCGACATCGTATTTTCGGATTCGAGGGGAGTTAGGGTGTTCGTCTCACGGCCCACGGGCGTTTTGACTGCTGCTCGGATCCTGCGACCGACATTGTCTGGATAGGGCAGAAAAAGCTGTTGAGAACCATTGTGTGAACTGATGGTAGTTCAGTGGGGATCGTGTGATGGGAAGGCCATTGCGCCCACGGATCTAGATGTGAGGTGCCCCGTATTCAATAGCGCGAGTGGGTAATGGTTTCTGGCACCTTTTTCTATCACCCATGCGGGGCGTTAGGCCCCACGAGTCGAACGGCGCGAGTTCAGCGATGACGGATCAACGTACCCTCGACGATCTCCTGCAGGGCATTGCAGACGTCCTCTTTCCAGCGGAAGAGACCCCGCCGTGCGTTGCCCTAGACAGCGCCGGTTATGATGGAGACTCTCCGCTCCATGTCTACCTCTGGCGCAAAGACCCCTACGCGGTTAAGACGCTCATCCAGCACGGAGCCAACGTCAATGCCATAGGTGATATGGGCGAAACCCCTCTGCATGTTGCGGTTCGGGAAGCTTCTGCAGACATCCTGGCTTCGCTGTTAGCGGCAGGCGCACGAGAAGATATCGTCTCAGAGTTCGGCCAAACGCCACTGCAACTCGCGCAGCTAAAAGAGCGTGGAGCGGTGTATCGTGAAGCTAAGGCCATTGCCCGCGACCTCAAGAGAATACAGTTACTGATCCGTTCACTAAATAGTGCGTAATATGCTATATGTCTTGGCATGCGAGTGACACCGGATGCCAGGAAGTTGGGAGCGGCGGCCCAGCAGCTGTTGCGCCGCCAAGTGGTGCAGGCGGTTCGAGGTGGGATGACCCAGACGGCGGCGGCGCGGACCTATGGTGCCAGTCTGCGAGCGGTGAGCTCTTGGGTGCGGCTCGACCGGACGGGCGGGTTGCGTGCCCTGAGGCTCAAGCGCCGCGGGCGGCGGGTCGGTGGGGGGCTCCTGAATGCGAAGCAGGCCGCGCGCATGCGGGCGCTGATTGTGGGGAAAATGCCGGATCAACTGCAGCTGCCGTTTTATCTGTGGACGCGGGCGGCGGTCGCGGCCCTCATTCGACAGATCTATGGGCTGAGGGTGTCCCTCGTTACGGTCGGGCGCTATCTCAAGGCCTGGGGAATGAGCCCACAGAAGCCGGTGCGCCGGGCCTACGAACGTCAGGACGCGGCCATCACGCGCTGGCTGACACAGGAGTACCCGGCGCTCGCTCGCCAAGCCCAACGCGAACGGGCTGTGCTGTACTGGGGCGATGAGATGGGCCTCCGCAGTGACCATGTGACGGGCCGCAGCTATGCCCCCGTGGGGCAGACCCCCGTGACCCGGGGGACGGGCCAGCGCTTCGGCTGCAACATGATCTCGGCGATTACCAATAAAGGGGCCCTGGCCTTCATGGTGTTTCAGGGACGGTTTCGTGCGCCGGTCTTTGTGCGGTTTCTGACACGATTGCTGAAGTCCGTCCACCGTCGGATCTATCTCATTGTGGATGGGCATCCCGTGCATCGCGCCGCCGCCGTGACGCGGTTCGTGGCCCGGCATGCAAAGCGACTCCGGCTGATCCGTCTGCCCGGCTACTGTCCCGAGCTCAATCCCGATGAACTCCTCAACCAAGACGTCAAAACCAACGGATTGGGCAGAAGCCGACCGGCTAATCGGACCGACCTCATCAAGACGGTGCGGTGCCATCTCCATCGACGGCAGAAACAGCCGCAGGTCATCAGGAACCTGTTTCAAGAGCAACACGTCCGATATGCGGCCTGATGAAGTACGCACTATTTGGTGGTCGGCTCAGTAAGGGGTCTGAGTTAAGGGGTCTGACTCCTTGGATTTGTGGGTAGGGTAATTTGTCAGCGACTCTTGTCGCCCATTGGGCGTTTCCAGCGGCGGTCGCTAAGCTTGGACGCTATGAGCCAAATCCGCAAGAAAGAGCTTCAACATAGCTGCAAGCAAAATCAGCACGAAGATGCTGAGATTTGCTATGAAAAGATCAATCAAAAGGAATGGGGCTGGATTCTTTCGCAATGGTGCATAGCGACTGTAGATGATGTTGGAGATGGGCATGAGGGCACAGTAGGTGCGCCAATGTGCTCACATCACCTTTTGATCTCGTACTGCCCGTTTTGTGGTGAGAATCTCATCAACATAGAAGAAAACACGTGGTGACTCATAACATGGCACTCAACCTTGCATCCTACGGTCGTTGGACTCGCCAAAGCTGCACTGTGTCGAGTTGGCTAGCTCTATGTTAGATGGCGTGTTTATGAGAGCGCACCGGCTTAAAGCTGTTGTTGTCAGTGTGATTGCGTCTGCCATCTTTACTCTTGGCAGCGCCATCCTGTTCTCAACCGGCGCTTATTTTCTGCCGCCGGGCGAATCGGACAAGGTTGATAACATGCCCTTCCGTGAAGCTTGGGATTACTTGCTTGACCGGGCCGAGCACATGTCCGGCTGGGATTTCTTTCTGCAGGGATGGGCCAATCCTCACTATTGGATCAACCTACTACGGGATTGGGCCGTTAATTTTGTGTTTGCGTTCGTATGCTGTGGCGCGCTTCTTTTGTGGATGAGGACGATTAGAGGGTCATCTAACAACGCAGTGGACTGAAAGGTGGAGTGATAAAAGCAAAGGGGTCGGGAGTCGTTTCTTGACGTGGAGGAAGCGAGCTCGGTAGATGTGGATTTAGAGGGCCACCATTAAGAGGCAACTCATGATGATGAAACATCCTGTCCATCCGGGAAAGCTGGTGGAAGCGAACCTGGAGGAATTTGGCGTGAGTGCGGCGGAAGCCGCCAGTTTCTATCCTGAGAGTTAGAGTCCGTAGAGACTGCCTGCTTTTCCCAAATCGTCCGACCCATCAACCCAATTGACACCGTGGCGAGGTGCTGATAGCATTTGCACCATCATGATGCAAGTAGTGATGCATAGGGAGGAAGTATGAAGGCCGTGACGTTGAGAAATCTGCCGCCGTCGCTGGATCGTACCATTCGACAACGCGCGAAAAAGAAAGGCGTGAGTGTCAATAAGGTGGTCATCAGTCTCTTGCAGGAGCATCTTGGCGAAGCTGAGAAACGGCCTGTGCGTCGGTATCATGATCTGGACGAACTTGCCGGGTCGTGGAGCAAGCAGGAAGCGGACGCCTTTGACCGGGCGCTGGGGAAACAGCGGACCATTGATCCGGAGATGTGGAAGTGAGCCGGGTGTTGCTCGACACGTCGGGATACTCCGCCTTCATGCGCGGTGATGGGGTAATCAAGGAAGCGCTCCAAACTGCAGATGCCATCTATTTGAACCCTATCGTACTGGGAGAGCTGCGAACCGGATTCTTGCGTGGCCGTACAAGGGAGAAAAACGAGGAACGGCTCATCCGGTTTCTGTCTTCATCCAGAGTGTCGGTCATTGCGGTGGATGATGAAACAGCCGAGCGGTATGCCGTTATTCTGAATGGCTTGTGGACGGCAGGGACGCCGATCCCGACGAACGATATTTGGATTGCGGCATCAGCCATGCAGTATGGTCTGACGGTCATAACTACGGATGCGCATTTCCGTAAGATTCCCCAAATTCTCGTAGCGCATATGTCCACGTCCAAATAGGGCAGGTACGGCTCCCTTCCGGGGGCAGGAATAAAACAAAGGGGCCGGGAGTCGTTTCTTGCCGCTGAGGAAACGGTTCATGTAAAAGAGGTGGGGTGCCTGCCAGATACGGTTAAGGGGATAAACCACTTAACCGTATCTGGGTGGGAATGCTGTGCCGCGCGTGTGTCGTGTTTGGGCATGCCGATCTTATAGAGATATCCACAAGAGTTTCAGTCTGGTTTCCTCTCTCGTCGAATCCAATCCGATGAATCCATAGAAGAGATCCCATGATGAGGCTCCGTCCGGAGAGCTTCGATATCGATACAGTGGGAAGACGGGGTTGATTTCAAACACCGATTCATCCGGGGACACGACTCGCCTGATCATGGCCATCTTAGGGCCGCCGAATACATAGTAGGAGATGAGATCCTCCTTATCCTGGTAGTCATAGGAGATCAACCACCAGAGAAGACGGGCTG
>JAOUPN010000305.1 GCA_029879905.1 Nitrospira sp.
GGAGCAGCACGAAAGACTTCAAGATAGGACGGGAGGACTTGACGTTCACGTAGCACTCCGAGCAAGCTAAGCAAGTCCGGTGAGTATACATCAACAGAGAGACCCAGCCCATGAGGCGGAATCTGTTCAAGACGTCGAGAAAACTCTCCCTCTATGGCGTCCAACACAGCCATGCGCTTCTCCGCATCAGTGTCCGAAATACGGCACTAGTGTATGCCTTGAAACGATTGAATGACAAGGGTTTCAGCCGATCACCGGCCTCCGCAACTTTCTGCTATACTTGCCATGCGCTGCAGGGTCCGGATGCCCGGATTTCTCCGATGGAAAGGACCGGGCTCATCGATGCCAAGTAAGAATAATGACGACCCCTCGTCAACCAACAGTCACCAAAACCAAGCGGTATCACAGATGATGACACCCGGTGTGGTTCAGATTCCCGGCGATGTATCCGTCACAGAAGCCGCGTCGCTCATGGAACGGGAGCGCATGCCGTGCCTGCTCATTAAGGATACGGGATCCAGCTTTGGACTGATGACGCCGACCGATATCGTCAAGAAGGTCGTTGCACAGGGCCTGGAACCGGACGACATCGAGGTACGTACGATCATGACACGACCCGTGCAATTTATCGAGTACGACCAAATGCTCGATGAGGCCTCCGCCCTCATGCTCGCCAACAGCACTCCGATCCTCATCGTCACGAAACAAGACCAACCGGTCGGAGTACTCACCGCCAGAGATCTCATCCTGTCTCCCAAACGCTGCGCTGCGAATATATCGGCTCACATCAGCGTTCTTGATACAGGCCGACCGCCGGCCGAGTATGACACGACCATCCTGCAACTCAGCCATGTCGGTGCGTTGATGAAATCCTCGACCTCACTGTTACCCGAGACCACCGTCCTCGTGACGTTCACGCTCCCAGGCCTTGCGAGCCCCGTGACGGTACGTGGACGAGTCCTGTCGCATGACAATCGACCCGATGACGCCGATACCCCCACTTCAACCCCATCGGTCACCATCGACGTACAATTCACCAAACTCTCCCCTGCAGATCAATCCAGAATCAAGACCTGGGTCGTGGAACAAGAATCCTCGCCCTCGAAGCCATCCTAACCCGCATTATTCATGAAGCTTCTACTGCAACCGCCGCTACGACAAGCCTGGCTGCGGTTTGTCTGCAGCCAGGCGAGCAGGCTCGTCTTTCGTGACCTCAACATACCGTTTCAAGTATGCTTCGGTCTCTCAAGCCTCCGCGTGCCCGTCTCGCGAAGCGTCTTGGCGGTTTCGTCACGAACCGTCATGAATAATGCGGGCTAATACAGCCTTGCCCAAAACCCCTTTCTTTTTGACCAATCTCCGATCCGTTGATAGACTCTCTCATTCGGTTTGGAATCATCAGCCTCCGCAAGAAGCCACGACGGTCCGACCTTCACAGCCGGAAAGTCTGCTTCGGCGGAGTCAGTTCGACATCGACCCATGAACGTACCCGAACAATTACAACCGACTCGTCAACGCCCCGTCTTGCCCAAGGATGATGTCCTGCAACGGATCAGTACGTTGCTCGACGCCCCGGAGGATGATCTGCATGCAGCCCTCATGAAGGAACTCTTAGTCGGGCTGATCAAACTCCATGACTCCCGCCTTGACGTGCTCGATGTAAAAATCGTGAACAGAGCGGTCAAAGAATTACGCCATGCGTTCGCCGTATTTCGAGATTACCGCGACCGATACAAGGTCAGTATCTTCGGCTCGGCGCGAACTCTTCCCGACGACCCCAATTATCAACTGGCCCACAAGTTCGCCCAGATGATCGTCCAGGAAGGGTTCATGGTGATCAGCGGAGGTGCGGACGGCATCATGCGTGCCGCTCAAGAAGGGGCAGGACGCGAGCACAGCTTCGGCGTCAACATCATGTTGCCCTTTGAACAAGGCCCCAATACGACCATTGCCGACGACCCAAAGCTGATCACATTTAAATATTTCTTTACCCGCAAGTTGATGTTCCAAAAAGAAGCCAATGCGATTGCCCTCTTCCCGGGAGGATTCGGCACCCACGATGAGGGGTTTGAGATCCTGACGCTGGCACAAACCGGCAAGAGCGATCCCCAACCGATCGTCTGCCTACAGGCACCGGGTTGTGATTATTGGGACGATTGGGCGGCCTTCATCACCAAGCAATGCCTGAAACGGAATTTGATCAATGAAGAAGATCTGAGTCTCTTTACCATTGTGACTTCCGCCGAGGAAGCGGTCGCCCATATCCTCCGGTTCTATCGCCGGTACCATTCCGTGAGGTATGTCGGACGGCAATTGGCTATGCGACTACAGTCCCCCATTTCCGCCGAACAGATTGAACAGCTCGAAAACCAATTCGGCGATCTCTTAGCCCATGGTCGATATGAGCTACGAGGTCCCTTGGAGGAAGAACTGGACGAACCTTCTTTGCGTAACCTTCCACGTCTGGTGTTCCATTTCAACCGTCGCAGCGCCGGCAGGCTCCGCCAACTCATCACCCACCTCAACAATCTGTAACCCTCTTCGCTCCGACCAGGCCATCCCGGCTGAAAGTCTCGATTCAAAAAAAGAACGCCCTTTTGTCCGCTCTCCGGCCATGGTATGCTCTCCACATCTTCTATGATGGACTCTCCCCACTCACGTCGTTTCCAACTTGCGCCGGATACGGTGCTGTACCATGCCGACTGCTCGGATGGGTTTGGAGCTGCCTGGGCTATTTGGAAGCGATTTCCTGACGCCCGGTTTCTTCCGGTGAAACACGGTGCCCCGCCGCCGACCGACCTCCAGGGACAACGTGTCGTGATTGTGGACTTCAGTTACGCGCGTGCCGTTCTGGAGACCATGGTATCTGAGACCAAAGACCTGTTGATCCTCGACCACCACATTACATCTGAAAAGGCGCTGGAAGGACTTTCTTACGCCTATTTTGATCAAGCAAAGTCCGGCGCGGTCCTCGCCTGGGAATGGGCTCATGGAACCGAAGCACCATGGCTGCTTCAATATGTTCAAGATAAAGACTTGTGGAACTGGGCGTTACCGGAAAGCCGTGAGATCAATGCGGCCCTGGCTTCACATCCGTTTGATTTCCACGTCTGGGACCGCTTGATGCGATCAACACTCGAACAGGAAGGCCGTGCCATTCTTCGGTATGAGCGGGAATTGGTCGGCAAGTTGGTCGCCCATGCCGTGATGGTTGAATTCCAAGGTGAAACGGTCCCCTCCGTTCACAGTTCGGTCTTGACCAGTCAAATCGGCGAGCGACTGTCGCCTCATCACCCCTTTTGCTTGATTTGGCATGACCGCGACGGCCGCCGCTACTTCAGCATGCGCTCCCGCTCCGACGGCACGGATGTCGGAACCATCGCCGCCTCATTCGGAGGAGGAGGGCATACCCATGCTGCGGGATTTTCCGTTGCGCTCGATCCGGATGGATCCGTCCCAAAGACACTCACTCTGCCTCGCCCGATGGCCGGCCACCCAAAGCCTCGATAAGGAGGGCATCGTATGATCCCTCTTCATGATGACAACCCCACGGAACGGTTTCCCTTCGTCACCGTCATCATGATGATCCTGTGTGTCGCGATCTATCTCTATCAAGGGGCTCTGCCTGAGCCGTCGGAAGAAACCTTTGTCTTCCACTATGGCGCCGTCCCTGCTCTTGTCTTTGGCCATGCATCTCTTCCGGACGAGATTCCCCCCCCTGTTCCCGCGAGCATGACGTTACTGACTAGTATGTTTCTGCATGCCGGCTGGATGCACCTCTTGGGAAACATGCTGTACCTCTGGATTTTCGGGAACAATATCGAAGATGTCATGGGACACGGACGATTTGTCCTCTTTTATACCCTCTGCGGTGTTCTGGCAGCCCTCTCTCACGCAGTCACCGACCCTTCCTCGCCCATCCCGATGGTCGGTGCCAGTGGAGCTATTTCCGGAGTACTTGGGGCGTACCTGCTCTTATTCCCGCGTGCGCACGTGCTGGTCTTCTTGCCTATGTTCGGACTCACCAGGGTTGCAGCCGGTATCGTGTTGGGTATGTGGTTCGTTACGCAATTGTTCAGCGGAGGGATGAGTGTCGGAACCGCCGGAGGGGGCGTTGCGTTCTTCGCACATATCGGAGGATTTGTTGCAGGAATGGCCCTCATCGGACTCTTCAAGCGCCCTGAGGTGCCGTTCTTTGCACCAGGCCGTCCACGGCGATGGTAGAAGGGAACGCCCTGAGTTAGCCTTTCGCAAGACGGTCGATCAACCAGTGAGCCCGCTCAACCGTCTCTTCGCTGCTCTCGGCGAGAAACGTCACATGGCCCATTTTTCTTCCGGTTCGAACAACCCGTTTCCCATAGAGATGCAGAATAGCTCCCGGCATTGCGGCTAAGGTCCGGTATCCCTGCCCCGATGTCACGACTCGCACCTCTTCTCCGATAAGATTCACCATTGTCGCTGGGCTGACCAGCCTGACTTCACCAAGCGGCAAGCCACACAGTACCCGTACCTGCTGTTCAAATTGCGAGACCGTACAGGCATCCAATGTGTAATGGCCGGAAT
>JAOUPN010000306.1 GCA_029879905.1 Nitrospira sp.
GATGGGACGGAGTTTCCGGTGGAAATCGGCTTGACCCCGTTGGATACCCCTACGGGGCCGCAGGTGCTGGCCTCCATTCTTGATATTACAGCGCGCAAGGAGGCTGAGAAAGCGTTGATGGAGCGGCAGGTTTTACTCGATACGGCCAACAAAGAGCTGGAAGCCTTCGCCTATTCCGTCTCGCATGATTTGCGCGCACCGTTGCGTAGTATCAACGGATTCAGCCAGGCGTTGATAGAAGATTATTACGACAAGCTTGGTCCGGAGGGGCAAGATTTTCTACAGCGGGTCAGGAAGGCCAGTGAGCGGATGGGCCAGCTGATTGATGACTTACTGGGGTTATCTAGGGCGACTCGCAGGCAGTTCCATCGGGAAGATAAGGTGGATTTCAGCGCAATGGCCATGGAGATAGTCGAGGAATTGCGAGCGGATGACCGAGGCCGGAAGGTGGATGTTCGCATCGAACCTGGGTTGATCGTGTCTGGAGATCGAGGGCTGTTGCGGATCGTGCTGCAAAATCTGCTGGGGAATGCGTGGAAGTTTACGGCCAAGCAGCCTGAACCGCAGATTGAGTTTGGGACAACTGTTGACCAAGGCAGTCGGGTGTACTTTGTGCGTGATAATGGCGCTGGGTTCGATATGGCCTATGCGGACAAGCTCTTCAACCCGTTTCAGCGCTTGCATGGCCAAACGGAATTCCCTGGTACGGGCATTGGCTTGGCAACGGTGTCACGTGTTGTCGGCCGCCATGGAGGGCGGGTATGGGCCGAGGGAGCGGTCGGGCGTGGCGCGACGATATGGTTTACGCTGTAGCAGTGCATGGGTTGACGGTTGCGAGAAAGGGTGGTCGAGGAACAGTGTGGTCGCAAAGGAGTCGCATATGAAACCGATGTTGATTGCTATCGTAGAAGACAATCCTGATGATGAACAGCTAGTGCGCAGGGCGCTCAAACAGCATAACATTACCAACGACATCATTGTTTTGCGAGACGGGGTTGAAGCGGTAGATTATATGCTGGGAGTCGGGGCGTACGAGGGGCGGGATACGTCGGTGCAGCCACAGGTCATTTTGCTGGATATGAATTTGCCGAAGCTCAACGGCTTGGATGTGCTCAAGCGGCTGCGCGCCGATGAGCGCACGGCGATGGTCCCGGTTGTGATGCTGACGACATCCAAAGAAGAAGGAGACATAATTGCCAGTTACAAGCTGGGCGCCAATAGCTTCGTGACGAAGCCTGTAGAATTTACGCAATTTGTGGAGGCCGTCAAGCAATTGGGGCTCTACTGGCTGTTGCTGAACAAGACGCCCGAACAAAATGCCTGAACAAGACGAGAAAATCATGGCGGCGACGAGACAACCTCCTGCTGAGTCAAGGCGAAACAGCTGGCGGTATGTGCATGTCGAAGATAATGAAAGTGAAGCCTTGCTGGTCGAGCATGCAATACGCAATGCGGGATATCAGCCCATTATGCGACGGGTGGAAACCGCTGGTGAGCTGTCCATTGTGTTGCGACAGGACGAATGGGATTTCATCCTGGCGGATTGGCGATTACCGTCATTCAGCGCGCTGGAAGCGCTGAGGGTTGCGACGCATGAGGCGAAAGAGCTTCCGGTCATTATCGTGTCGGGGACGGTCGGAGAAGAGGTCGCCGTTGAGGCGGTTAAGGCTGGCGCGCACGATTATGTAATGAAAGATCGATTGGTCCGGCTGGTTCCGTCGATCGAACAGGCGTTGCGTGAACTGGCTGAACGCCAGGAGCATCTTCGGACACGGAAGCGGTTGGAGCAAAGCGAAGAAGAGTTGCGGCAAGCAGTCACCGTTGCCGGGATCGGCATCTTTCGCCATAAACAACTTACTAATTCACTGTATTGGTCGCCGGCCGTACGGGCTATTTTGGGGGTCGGCGACGATGAGTTGGCAACTGTTGCCCGATATATCGATTTGATTCATCCGGAAGACCGGGTGCGGGTACAGGCTGAGATGGCACAAGCGTCGGAGGTTACCGGAAGCGGTCTATTTCATTCGATGCACCGCATTGTGAGACCAGATGGAACGCTACGCTGGATTCAGGTGCATTCGCAGACCCTGTTTGATGGCTATGAGGGAGGCCGGCGACCCTATCGGACCATAGGAGCTATCGTCGATATTACGAAGCTCAAGAGAACGGAGGTGGCGCTTCAGGAGATCGTCACGCGATTTGATTTGGCAGTCCGAGGGTCCCGTGATGGGATCTGGGATATTGCGCCGGACCCCCATGATCCGTTCAAGGGAGACAGTCCTATCTACTTTTCTCCCCGCATGAAGGAGATCATGGGAGTTGATCGATCGTATCCGGATATTCTCCGAACGTGGACGGATCTGGTTCATCCAGACGATCGGGAAAGCATGTTTGATGCGTTGAAAAGACATTTTGTCGAACGTGCTCCCTATGATATTGAGTATCGCATTGTCCGGCCGAATGGCGAATGTCGATGGATTGCCGTGCGGGGTAGCGCACAGTGGAGCGAGAATGGCCAGATCAATCGTATGTCAGGCTCGTTCAGCGATATTACTGAACGGAGGCAAACTGAAGAGGGGTTGCACGAAGCCAGTCAGAGATTTGCGGTTGCGTTTAATGAGGCGCCGATCGGGATGGCGATTGTGAGTCAAGAGTATCGGTTGGTGCGGGTCAATAAGGCGCTTTGTGGAATTCTTGGCTATTCCGAGGAGGAGTTGGTGGGCCAGTCCGTATTTTCCTTGAGCCCTCAGGATGATTTGGAGAAGAATGTACGCATGTTTCAAGATCTGGTCGCGGGGCAAGCTGCGTCTACCGATTGTGAAAAGCAATGTTTTCACAAGAAAGGGCATGTAGTGCAGGTGCAAGTCTCCATGTCCCTGGTGCGAGATCTGGCAGACATGCCACAGTACTTTATTGCTCAGGTACAGGACATCACGGAACGAAAAGCGGCTGAACAGGAGTTGATGCGTACCCAATTGCAACTGCAGCAGGCGCAGAAAATGGAAGCCATCGGTCTGCTTGCCGGAGGGATTGCCCATGACTTCAATAATTTGCTGACTGTGATTATCGGCTATGCTGACCTGCAATTACGACAGGTGGAGAGGCCGGAAGGTCCCTTAGCGAAGAATCTTGAGGCAATCGCTACGGCGGCAGAGCGCGCTTCCTGGTTGACCAGGCAATTGTTGACCTTCAGCCGACACCAGGTTTTGATGCCGAAGGTGCTGGATGTCAATAAATTGATCAGCAATTTTGAGAAAATGCTGAAGCGTTTGGTCAGGGAAGATATCATCCTCACCACTCGTCTTGACGCTACTGCGCCGTTCATCAAGGTTGATCCCGGTCAGTTGGAGCAGGTTCTGATGAATCTTGTCGTCAATGCTCGTGACGCGATGCCCAATGGCGGGCATTTGACGATTGAAACCCATTCTTTCATTGCCGAGGGGGCATCTTCTTGTCGGGGCATGGTTCTGCCATCTGGCCGTTATGCAATGCTCTCGGTCTGCGACACCGGTCAGGGGATGGATGCTGAAACGAAACAGCGGGCGTTTGAGCCCTTCTTTACGACCAAGGATGCCGGTAAAGGGACAGGACTGGGATTGTCTACTGTGTACGGTATCATCAAGCAAAGCCATGGGTTTATTGATCTCTCCAGCGAACCGAACTATGGTACGACCGTCACGCTCTGCTTTCCTGCTATCGCCGAAGATGTTTCAGAGGAAGTCTCTTCTCAGAGCCATGGGGTCACGCTGACTGGAATAGAGACGATCTTGTTGGTGGAAGACGCCGCTCCAATCCGTGAGTTGATGAAGACCGTGCTTGAGGCTGCGGGGTATCGGGTATATTCTGCGTCCTGTCTGCAGGAGGCCGTGCAGATTGTGGAAAAAGAGGAGCAGCCCATGCACCTTTTGGTGACTGATGTCATCATGCCTGGCGGGAATGGAGTCAGTCTTGGAGAGCGAGTCAAGGCCTTTCGTCCTGACATCAAGATTCTCTATGTTTCAGGATATACGGGGCTCGAAGGGGCAAATCAGCGGATTCTTGCAACGGGGGGGCAGTTGCTTCCAAAACCCTTTTCACCGAGCACCTTGCTTACCAAGGTGCGTGAAGTGTTGGACGGTGGTCCCGTGGCCGGCTCCCAAATATCTTGAAGACATTCCTGTGCCTTCCTCCATTATAGAAATGGACACTTCCCTCTTCTCATGATGGCTGCTGTAGCAGCCAGTTCGTTGTGCTTGAGGTCCTGTCGCAACCAGAGTACATAAGGGGTGAATAGTGTTGCCTGCTGCGAGAAGTGAGGGGTGATGAGCCGCGAGAGCTACAGCCAGTTTTCCATGAGCAGAAAGGTCGTTGCCTCCTTGGCGGGGCTAGGACTGGTCGGTTTTGTGGTGTTCCATATGTTGGGGAATCTGCAGGTGTTCGAGGGAAGCGATGCCCTCAATAGGTACGCCTCTTTCCTACGGGATATGCCGTTTTTCTTATGGACGGCACGATTGGGATTGTTGGCTGTGGCGGCGGCCCATGTTGTCTTGGCGATTCAATTGGCGCTGAAAAATCGG
>JAOUPN010000307.1 GCA_029879905.1 Nitrospira sp.
CAAAGTTCCTCGTTGCGGGGACGTTCGTTGTTCCGGTGCTGATGTATTCACTTGATCACGCTATTGTGATCAGCGTCATCTGGGGACTGTTCTTGTTGACGGCCTTGAGTATCTTTGTGGCGCGGGTTCAGTCCATATCAGCATGGAGGGTGGTCGGAGAGCATGTGGTGATTGCATTGTGTGTGGTGGTGATCACGCATCTGGTCGGTGCTGGGATTCAAAAGTGGGCGGAGTGAGAGAAGAAATGTTGAGTTGTGAATGTTGAGTGTTGAGTTGAGGTGGACACGATGCGCCGCATTCTCATTGGCTCCAGCATGCTCAACTTAAAATTTACAATTGAAAACTTAACACTTCACCGGAGGTGAGCATGGATGTTCGCAGCAAGGTGTACCACTATCAGACGACGGTGCGGTGGACGGAGCAACGCAAGGGGATCGGTTCCTGCGTAGGTAAGCCGGATGTCGAAGTTGCGACGCCGCCGGAATTTAAAGGGCATGAGGGGATTTGGTCACCGGAAGATTTGTTTGTCGCATCGGCGAATGTCTGCCTGATGACGACGTTTCTGGCCGTGGCCGAGCGCGCGGGTCTCGCCTTTTCTGCGTATGAAAGCGCTGCCGAGGGCCGACTGGAATTGGTCGAGGGCAAGTTTCAGTTTACGGCTATCACGATTAAACCGACGATTACGGTGGAATCGGATACCGATATCGACAAGGCCAGGCAACTGATCGAAAAGGCCGAAGCCAATTGCCTGATCTCCAACTCCATGAAAGCCACGGTCACGTTGGAACCGGTCATCCGCTCAACATGAGCAGGCTATACGCTTGCGGCACCTCCCGTGGTGTTGTGTGTCGAATGGTGAGTGTTCGTATGACTCAACATTCATAGCATGCAAGTCTCAAGGCTACAGGTTGAATATTGTGGCGTCTTGCGCCAGTGGCCGATCGGATCCTGTGGTATTTCTCACCAGTGCCGTGTTCTCCCTATCCTGACAACTGCATGAGAACCAGGCAACTCGGCACAGACGAAGAAGTTCCCGCTAATGTCATGCTCACGTTTGAGTGGCACAGTGCTCGCACTTCTACGTGCGACTACACAGGGGGTGAGGTATGCGTGTCTTTGGGGTTGGGCTTGTTTTGCTGGCGGGGATCATATCGGTCGGATTTTCAGGAGGTGTGGGAGTAGAGAATCTCTCTGCGTCGACAAAGGAAGGCGACTCGGTCAGCGGGCGGGAAATCTATGTGAATATCTGTATCCGTTGTCATGGAATTAACGGCAAGGGTGAGCAGGGTATCAAACTTGTCCCGCCCCCTGCCGATCTCAGTTCATCTGCCGTTCAAGGTCGTCTGGATGGCACCCTCTTCCGACGTATCCACGAGGGTAAGCCCAACACGGCGATGGGAGCCTGGAAACATGCGCTGTCCGACGATGAGATTTGGGATGTGTTGGCCTATGTGCGAACGCTCGGGGTCGGTTCCGAAGGGCAGCCATAACCATGAATCCATGTATGGCTGTGTGTCTCTCACCGGTTAGTGAAAAACACGAACTCTATCGTTGAGGGGTAAGAAGGAGGTGCACCCATGACCTGCAATGTCGGTGGGGTTGAACGGCCGATCCGTATCGTCGGAGGCCTCGTGCTCATCGGAGTTGGAGTATTTGCCGATCTTCCTGCGATGGGGGTGGGAATTGCATTGACGGTGGGAGTCGTATTTCTTGCCACTGCAGCGATCGGGTATTGCCCACTGACGTCATTATTGGGCATCAATACGTGCCAGCCCTCTTCAAAAGCGAGAAAATGAGGTCTTAATCATGCGTGGATATACTGTTGCCGGTATTGTGATGCTCAGTCTCTGTATCCTCACAACGGGCTGTGTTCCCCCACCGCGTGTGTCCGGGACTCTGGAGTCGGCAGACGTAGGGGAACAGACATCACGTATAGACCCTGTGTTTGTGCCGCCTTCACCGGACACCATTCCTGGTGATCAGCGGGGTGACGCGATTCGTATGGGGTATTTGATGGTGGTAGATACGCAGCAGTACGGAAAGCGGTATGTCGGCAATGCACTCAACTGTACGAATTGCCATCTCGACGCCGGGCTCAATCCCAACGCCGCGTCATTTGTCGGAATCAGCACCCTCTACCCGCAACATGATTCGAGAACGAATCGGGTAATGAGCCTTAAGGATCGGATCAATGACTGTGTTGAGCGGAACTTGAATGGTACCCCAATCCCGCAGGAGAGTACGAGGTTGTCAGGCATCGTGGCCTATATCGAATGGTTGTCACAGAATGTCCCTCGTGGAAGTGCCGTACCCTGGCGAGGGATTTCCCGTCTCACATCGACTCATCCGCCGGATTCAGTCAATGGGAAGAATGTCTTCGAGAAGAAATGCGGGTTTTGTCATGGAACTGACGGGCAAGGGTCGATGGCGGCGCCGCCGGTCTGGGGGCCACGGTCCTATACCATCGGGGCAGACATGGCTCGGGTCGGTGTGGCGGCTTCATTTATCAAGGCCAATATGCCACGCGGGTGGGGATGGACGGTGACCGACGATGAAGCCTTTGACGTGGCAGTCTACATCAACAGCCAGCCGCGGCCGGACTTCCCAGGAAAAGCCAATGATTGGTTGAAAGGCGGGAAGCCAGAGGATGTGCCGTATTGATTCGTGAAGCGAGAATCTTCTTTCATCAGTTAAGAGTTGTGGAGTCCCACGGCCTTCCAGCCGTGGCTTCCTGCGATGGCGGGTGAATTCCGTGTTTTAGGTCTCAGGTTTTATAAGCGCGAAACCCGAAACCCGAGACGTGGAACCCAGGGCAAGATACAAGTGACGAGCAACAAGGGGCGACGCATGCACAACCAGTTACTCATTTCGAGTGTGGTGCGATGAGGCTTACGGCAACGTACCACGGTGGTACACGCTACGACATTACGAACGGCAAGCATCATGTCGTCACGGATCAGCCGGTCGACGATGGCGGGAACGATACCGGAATGAGTCCGGTGGAATTATTTATCGGTTCGGTAGCAAGTTGTGTCGCCTATTTCGTCGGCCAGTTTTGTGCCCGACACCATATTCCCCAAGACGGGCTTGCTGTCCATGCAGATTGGGAGATGGTTGAACGTCCCCACCGAGTCGGCACGATCGATATCACTATTCATCTACCCCATCATCTGCCGTCTGAACTGAAGGAGCGGCTGTTAAAAGTGGCGCATGGTTGCACGGTACATCAGTCCGTTGCAATGATGCCACGCGTGGATATTAAACTGAATCCACTCGCTCCTCATGGGTGAATGGTGCATGATTGGGGCGGGAGATCGATGGAAAAGGGGTATGTGCATGTCGGTTAGACAGATATGAGGTCGACGTAATCCTCGGAGATCCGGCCAAGGAATTCCCTATGGGCATAGGTGATAAGGCCTCAATCCGGTGGTCTTGAGCGAGGCGAGGGTCGTTTGCTCGATCCGCACGAAGAACAAACCAAGGAGGTAACAGTGGCGACGTTCATTATTTCCGGCAGCCGAGGGACAGACGATCCGACGATGGCAACATTACCGTTTATGGCGGCGAAGACAGCGAAAGAGCAAGGGCATGATGTGGTGCTCTGGCTCTGGAACGAGGCGGTGACGTTGGGACGAAAGGGAGTGGCCGATCATGTGACGGGTGTGAATCTGACCCCCCTCAAAGAGCTGCTTGCGGCCGTTCAGGCAGCGGGCGTGACGATTTGGGTGTGCGGCGCCTGTGCGGTTGCCAGACAGGTAAGTCCGGATGATCTCGTGGCCGGCGCTTCCATCAAAGGCATGTCGGACTATATCAAAGAAGTTGCGCAACGCGACCGGAATGTGGCGTTCTGAACGCAAGGGAGATCATCAAGGAGGGAAGAGGCATGGCTGCCGATGAGGAGTCGACAGGAAAATCGAGAGGGGACCGAGTGTCTCATGGCATCGACGAGGATGTGGCCGGCAAAGACAATGCGCGGCCGACGGACCCCCTTGAGGCTATTCCGACTGCTGTGCCTCGAGAGGGAGACGGGTACAAGAAGTTCTTGCAGGGGTTCGGCGATACTACGGGAACGGGGGTGATCGGGGAGTCGGGGCATGAATTGACGGATGAAGATCTCCGCCGCATCAACACCCGAAAAGGCCTGCTGCAGTTACTCAAATTTAAGAAGGTCAATCTTGGAGAGATCAGAAAAACTCTGCTCTACGAACAGGAACTCCGAAGTCTTCAAGTGGAATTGGTCAAGCTGCAACGGTGGATCCAGAACAGCGGACAACGCATCGCGATTTTGGTAGAAGGACGCGATGCAGCGGGAAAGGGCGGGACGATCCGACGGTTCACTGAGCATTTGAATCCTCGTGCCATGCGTGTCGTGGCTTTGCCGAAGCCGACCGACGAAGAACGAGGCCAATGGTATTTCCAGCGGTACATCCGCCAGCTTCCGAATAAGGGTGAAATCGTCTTCTTCGACCGCAGTTGGTACAACCGCGCGGTGGTTGAG
>JAOUPN010000308.1 GCA_029879905.1 Nitrospira sp.
TCTGCTCGTCCATCTGCAGCGGAACTGGAATCCGGTTGTCTGAATCGGAAGATTGTGGCTCTACGATATCGGTCATGTGGATCTACCAAGTCTTGCGGGTAACGAAGATACGTCAGCAGGGAAAATTCTACCCCAATTAGGAGAGGTTTTGCCACCTAAGTAGACATGCGAGTGTTCTGAATATCAGGCTCGTGGCATCTCTCAATCCGTAATATCGATATGCGGGCGGCATTGTGCGACATGATTGATTCCACAGAGGCCCCACCGGGCCAGAGTCGGCGAGGAAGGCGAGGACTGGCTTGGAACGCAATATAAATCCCTAAGGTTTCTGCCCAGAGCCGACCGATAGGGCTTACGGCAAGAGATCTCGGAGCAGGAGACCGGTAGCACTCGGCGACACGGACATCACCGTCGGAATTGCTTCGTGACCTTCAAACTCCGGGCATTCGGTGGAGCCCCATGGCCTTCGCCTACTTCGCCGAAGCCGTTCGGCTGCGAAGGCGGGTGACATGCGCGCGGAGCGAAGGGGGAACCCCATCGAGAGGGAGTACGTATATATTTGCTCGTGCGGGGCGCCGGTCGTTCGGCCGACGCCACAGCCGACTTCCGTCACCGGCACAATGAACGGAGCGGGATGATCTTTTCCTGCCGGACCACCGCTATCGACCTAACAACCCCTTGAGTAAATCTTGCCCCTGCTGCTGCAAATCTTGCGGCTTGATAGTGCCTTTGAGCAATCCATCGACAGTGCCTTCTATTTTCTGTTTCACATGCTCCTGAATAGTGGCACTCACACCTTTCATATCTAATCCATATGACGGTGTCTCAATGGTTCCTCCGATGGTCAATGGGAGAACCAGCCGCCCTTCTTTGACGGCAAGTTTGGCCACAGGCGACAGCCCGGCGACTTTTTGACTTAACGCTTTGGAGAGATTCAACCGGACGATCAGGTTCAACTTCTGATCGAACCCGATAGTCCCACCACCCGTCGCTTGAAAATCGTGGCTGTCCATCAACAGGCGCTGAACATGCACCACCCCTTCCTTCACGACAAGATCCGTCTCGATCGTCGAAAACACCGTGGCCTTCGGATCGTCCGTCGCGATCCCTGCGATTTTCAAGATGGCGATCGCTTCTTGGAGAAGATTTACCCCTTCGATTTTCCCGTCTCTCACCTCCACATGGCCGGTTCCCTCCAAGGCTTTGGTCAAATCCGGCATGGAGAACCCACGGCCCTTGAGCGCAAAAGCAGCGCCGGCGGTCCCACTGACGGATACCGGCGCCTCTGAAACCGCATGCAGAGCCGGTCTAAGCTGTACCCCTTCAACCGACAACGTACCCGTAAAAGGCGGAGTCTCGCTTCCGGCGACCAATTTGCCTTGCCCTTTCACCTGACCGCCGAACAATTGCAAGGAGATCCCGTTCAGTCTGGCCTCTTGTCCTTTGATATCCACGGCGATTTTCAAATCGGTGATTTCGATCGGCTGCTTCACCGGAAGTGAGACAGGGAGGTTGGCCGTATTGATCACCGCGGAACCGATGGTCACCGTGGCATCGTGCCCGGCAGTTGTTCCTGTGATGACAAAATCCGTTTTCCCGACACCAAGCCGGATGTCAATCGTATCAATATCAGCAGTTTCCTTTAGCGGACCGAAGGTTCCGTCAATCTTCACCGGCAGATTGAGCGGCTGAACAACCATGTCCAGGTGCAGACGAGGCGTTTGTCCGAGCCTGACCGATGTGAGCAGCACATTCAAATCCTGCAAGGCATACTCGGTCGGCTTAGCCGCTGAAAGATCTCGATAGGTCAGTTTTCCCCCTGTGACCGACACGCGATCGACCGCCAACAGCGCCAAAATTTTCAGAGGCCCTTCTGCAGAAGGAATGGGCGCGCGTGAGGGGGTATCAGAAACTGCCACGCCTGTGCGGCCGATGGTCGACGCATTCAAGACCCCGTTCTTATTCTTGACCACCGTCATCACCGGATCATGAAGTGTGATTTCCTCCACCTCGACTTTCCCGCTGAGTAATGGTCCGAGCTTGACTCCCACATCCAATGAGCCGAGCGATGCGAACGGACCAGACCCAAAGGCCGGATCATCCATGACGGAAAAGCCCGCCACACGCGCGCCGATCCGTGGCCAGATGGTCAAGCGAATATCCTGCAGCTGGACCTTGCGGTTAAGCGCCTCTTCAATAACCGGTTTATACTGGTCCTGATACTTATTGAGATCGATCAAAAAGGGCAAAGAGAAGACAAGCCCAACGAGTAAGACAACGAGGATCAGCACGCCCATCACGATTTTCATCTCGATCGCCTCCAGCTAACGGCAAGTATATGAAGGAGGGTGGGTTGAGTCAACGATCAGCACGGCACGGCTTCAGTGCAGGCGCATGTACTCGTCGACTGAAAATCCGGCATCCTTGAGAATTCTGACAGCGAGTCCTCTTCCGATATCGCACCCAGTATGTACAGGAATCGTGACGGAGATGGAGCGCCCCGCATGCCAGAGGGTGAGATGGCTTCCGACTTGCCGATCTTCAACGAACCCTTGTGATTTGAGGAATCGAATCAGTTCCTGAGCCGTGACTTGCGGCAACCGCGGCATCAAGGCACCGCAACAGTGAGTTCTTCGACGTGCACCAATTTCTCATTTTGCGGAATCGGTTGGTGGCGAGCCAGGAGGGATTGAAGATGCTGCTGAATCGCTTCGCGAATATTGCGCTTGGTTTCTTCGATAGTCTTTCCGTTACTGAAGCAACCAGGCAGCGTCGGGCTGTACGCCAGGTACCCACCATCTTCGCTTTCTTTTTCGACGACGATCTCGAAGGTATAGTAGGTCATTTGAGCCCCTCTTCCGAGTCAGAAGTATATCACAAGCTTGACTAATCTCCACTCATGCCTCTTCGCTCCCGCCTTCAGCATGGAGCACACCTTCGACCGTGCCATGGGAATGGCTGGAGGCGACGATGTCAGAGGAATAATGGGCAGGTCAAAAGAAAGCACTGCCCCGTGCGCCATGCTTGACCGACCGACCTGCACCAGTGACTTGGCCTCGCTCGACCGCTATTTTTTTCACTTTGCCATGGCGGTTAGAGCGGGACGATGAGTAGCACCCTATAGGGAATGCTGGGATGAAATACCAGCCCCTGTCTGAGCAGACGCTCAGTCGGACAAACAATAGCCATTGTTTGGTACAATAGGTACCTGTGCTTTTTGCTTTGGCTAGAGGCAGGTCGTAAATATGCAGGGCGAGAAATTCAGACCACAATAAGAGTCCCCTTACAGGAATATGAGCAACTATAATTTCGCCCCGACCGAATCGTTGCTTTTGGCAAGAATAGACTTCGGCACTCCCAAGCGAAAATTGGCGAACGCTGCCGATGACGCCGTAGAAGAATACCTTGCTGCGCTGCATCACAACGGCCAAATCGGAGATAACTCTTTGATCCAGGAAAGACCACAGTACGTCGCCTACGTGCAGGCTGCGGACGAACATGCCCTTGCGCCTCAGTACCTGAGCCCTTGGGCGAAGCAGTCGTTCGAAAAAATTCGAGCATCATTCGGCCACATCCCGAAGTCTGTCCTACTAGAACGGCCATTCGGCGGAAAAAGCGTGAACTGGAACACTGCAAAGTCTCTCTTTTTACATACAGACATGTTCAAATCCGGATCCCCTATCGGTTCTCCAGAATTCGGGAGGGTTGTGCCGGTCTATCAGCTCCCTCTTACTCATCAGCAGCGAGATTATTTGGTGCAGTGGGCCATGGCGTATCGCGATCATGACCGCATATGGATCGGGAGCGGGAAGCTTGAGATTGCCGCCTATCGAGAGATGGCAGACCCGACAAGTCAATTATCTCGTAGAGGACGAGAGCATTGTCAGATCATAGAGAACGCAACGGGAATCCCCACCTACTACTACCTCTTTCGATATCACGGGCGCCCCAAGGAAAAAAAGCGTCGCTGCCCGCTGTGTGGCGGGACTTGGCGCGTGACATCTCCCAAGGGAGCGACCAAATTTTCACGGTTCGACTTTCGATGTACACCGTGCCGCCTTGTTTCCAACATAGCGTGCTCGATTGGCAATGACGAGGATGAGCACCTTGCCCCTATCGGAGAACCGCGCAGGACTTCCCGCCCCAAAGGTAGCCGCTGACTCTCTTCATAAAGCACAGACACCAGAATCCTAAAGCCACAGGAAATCTTTTCGTACATAGGTGAAATGACCGAGAACAAGGTACGGTCTCTGCCTGGCTACCGGCAGAAGAAATGGCAATACTCGATGGGGCTCGGAGGCATGGTCAGGGCGATGCCGACGGTATCGGGATCGTAGCCGACCGCTTCGAGGTCTTTCATGGCGCGGGTGAGTTCTTCTTCCGTCACATAGGCAACGGTATCGGGAATGCCGTTCTCCTTCAGCGAACGAAGGATCGCGCCGGACGCCTCCCGCTCTTCCGGCGGCATCTTCTGGGAGAGCGGGAACTCAAACCGC
>JAOUPN010000309.1 GCA_029879905.1 Nitrospira sp.
AGGATGGGTACGCCGTGACGACGGAAGTACAGTCCGACCACGTGATCGACACGATCCTCCGAATCGTCACGTTTTACCAACCCAATATCCTGGTCGTCGGTTCTCGGGGGTTGTCGGGGCGCGAGCGGCTCCAACTGGGCAGTGTCTCGGAAACCTTGCTCAAGTATGCCACTTGTTCGGTACTGATTGTCCGCAGTAAGCGTGTCTGATGCGGCAGGCCGTTGAAAAGTTCCGCCAGCATTGTTCTCGCATCGCATAGGGACTCGACGTACGGCCCGCAGGACGACTCGCCCTCCGCTCACGGCGGCCTCGCTGGACGTTCCTTCAGAACAGCCTGCGGGATAGAGGCAACTCTCCGATATCAGACGCCTTTGCAATTATCCCTGGTGTACAGATGGCCGATGAATTGGCGTTCCGATACCACGATATCAACCGGCTCTCAGTCGATGAAGTCCTGACACGACTCGATACGAACAGCGGAGGCCTCTCCCCGGATGAAGCCGCCGGACGGTTACGTACATTCGGACCGAATGTCCTGGTGGAACCGAACCGGTACTCATTGCTTCGCGGACTCAGCCGCCATTTCACCCATTTCCTCGCCATGCTCTTGTGGATTGCAGCCGGCCTCTCGTTCACGGCGAATGCCATGAGACCCGGGGAGGGTATGGCGACGGTAGGCTGGGCCATCCTTTGCGTGATTATCATCAACGCCGCCTTCGCGTTCCTGCAGGAATACAAGGCGGAACGAGCCTTTCACGCTCTGCGCCGTCTCTTGCCGGAAAAGGCCTGGATACTGCGTGACAGGCAGACGGTGGAAGTCGCACGGCGCGATATTGTACCCGGCGATGTGCTGATCCTCGAAGAAGGCGAGCAAGTGCCGGCCGATGCCCGTCTGATTGCAGCATCGGGGATGCTGGTGGACAATGCCGCTCTGACGGGCGAATCGCGGCCAAAACGTCGGACCGCGGAATCGCTGGAAGATGGCCATTGGCTCGACCTCCCAAACCTCGTGTTCACGGGAACCACGATCCTGTCCGGGCATGGGCAGGCGGTTGTCTTTGCGACCGGGATGCGGTCGGAGTTCGGCAAGATCACTGCACTCACCACATCGATGGAACCAGGCCTGAGCCCCCTCCAAAAAGAAATCATCAAGGTAACCAGAATCGTAGCCGCCATCGCAGTGGCAATGGGCGCGGCGTTTTTCGCGATTGGGTTATGGACGGGGTTGAGCTTCTGGATCAGCGCGATTTTCGGCATTGGCATCATCGTCGCCAATGTACCAGAAGGACTGCTTCCCACCGTCACCCTCGCGCTCGCGATGAGCAGTCAGCGCATGGCGAAACGCAAGGCGCTGATCAAGCATTTGCCCTCCGTTGAAACGCTTGGCTGCACGACGGTGATCTGTACCGACAAGACCGGCACATTGACCGAAAATCGTATGAAAGTAGATCGTTTCTACACCGACGGGATGGTGACCGAAGCACGAGAACGCTGCTTGACGGCAGATGACCGATCGGTCGTCTCGACGGAGGCCGGTCCCCGGCAACTGTTTTTCGACGCCCTACTTCACTGCCATAATGCCAAACACATCCGAAGGTCGGACGGCCGGTTCATCGTGACCGGAGACCCGACGGAAGTTGCCCTCGTGGAATTCGCCGCCGGACATGTGCCGGCCCATCGCCCACCGTTGCGTCGAATGGGCGAGCTGGCCTTTGACGCAGATCGGAAACGGATGAGCACCCTGCACTGGTCGGAAGGCAAACTTGTCGCGTTTACAAAAGGAGCCCCTGAATCTGTCCTGCCTCTCTGTACCTCAACACAACGCTTTGGGAAACAGGCGGTGATGACTGATGACGAACGAACGAAGGTCCTGAACCAGAGCCGCCTCTTCGCGGAACAGGCCTACCGGGTGCTGGCGGTCGCGATGCGCGACGTGCTCCACCAACCCGAACATCTCGACGTGGATACGATCGAGGAGAATCTGACATTTCTGGGATTGGTGGCCATGATGGACCCGCCGCATCGGGAAGTCCACGACGCCGTGGCCACCTGTCGCCGGGCCGGCATCCGCATCATCATGATTACCGGCGATCATCCACTCACGGCCTTGGCCGTGGCACGCAAGATCGGCCTTACCCCTGACCAGGATGCAGCCGCGCCAGCCGGCGGCGCATCCGTCATCGAGGGCTCACAGCTGGACAGAATACACGATGATCATCTCCGACAATTGTTGACACCCGCGCGAAAGGAGGAACCTGCCCCCCTGTTTGCGCGCATGGCGCCACGGCATAAGATGCGCGTCGTATCGGTCTTGAAAGACATGGGAGAAGTGGTGGCAGTGACCGGCGACGGTGTAAACGATGCGCCGGCACTTAAGAAGGCGGACATCGGCATAGCCATGGGTATTGCCGGCACTGACGTCGCCAAGGAAACGGCCGATATGATTCTTCTTGATGACAACTTCGCCACGATTGTCAGTGCCATTGAAGAAGGGCGCACTGTCTATGACAACATTCGGAAATTCTCGACGTACATCCTGGCCAGCAATGTCCCGGAGATCGTTCCGTTTCTTGGCTATGGCCTTGCCGGATGGCCGCTGGCGCTCACCATTCCTCTGGTCTTGGCGGTCGATCTTGGGACGGATATGATTCCGGCACTCGGCCTTGGCACAGAACGGCCCCATTCCGATATCATGGAGCGTCCCCCTCGCAAACGTCAGGAGCGGTTGCTCAACCGTTCCCTTCTCCTGCGGGCCTATCTCTTTTTGGGCTTGATCGAAGCGACAGTGGCCATGGTGGGGTTTTTTCTGTATCTCTATAGCCAGGGTTGGGCCTGGGGCGATCACCTGGATTGGTCCTCTCCGTTATATAAGCAGGCAACAACGGTGACCCTAGCAGCAATCGTCTTTGTACAGGTGGCAAACGTGTTTGCCTGCCGGTCAGATCATCTCTTGGCATCCCGGATCGGATGGTTGACCAACTCGCTCATCCTCTGGGGAATTGTTGCAGAATTGGCCATCCTGGCATTCATTGCGTACATACCGATTGGCAACGATATTTTTGGAACCAGCCCGCTTCCGCTGTGGATCTTCGGACCACTGGCGCTCGGAGGATTGGGACTCTTCCTGGCCGAAGAAGCGCGCAAGATCGTCGCAAGCTGGTTTCTCCGGCAACCGACAGAGGGGCTTACTCAGGAGGGGCCGGCGGTATGACCCACGATCCTCAGAAACCGCTTCGGGAGAATCCGGCACATGAATCGACCCACCACGAAGCCGTGACGTCGTCTCGGCACCCTTCTGTCTTGCTACCAGAGCAGGAACTTGTACCGCGAAATTCTACCGTCGGATTTCCTCTCCGGCAGCCACGATCCCGTCTCGCCAGGATCATCGGCATCGGCGGCGCCCTTCTGCTGGGAATAGGACTCTGGTACTGGTGGGCCTCAGGTCCACCACCGATCCAGTACAAGACCATGGCCGTTGACCGAGGCCCCATCACCGCCATTGTGGCGGCAACCGGCACCGTCAATCCTGTGATTTCGGTTCAAGTCGGCAGTCAAGTGTCGGGAAAAGTCGCGAAGCTATTTGCCGATTTCAATTCCAAGGTCACACAAGGACAACTGCTGGCCCAGATCGACCAACAGCCGTTCAAGGCCCGCGTCAACCAAGCCCGTGCCGCGGTGAAAAGCGCGACAGGCAACCTGGCCAGAGCGAAGAATTCGGCGACACAAAGAAAGCGGGAGCGTGATCGCCTGGCGGCACTCAGGCAACAGGCGTTCGTCTCGCAAGCCGAATTCGATCTGGCCGAAACCAATTATCGCGATGCTCTTGCACAGGTGGATGTGGCTCAAGCCCAAGCCGACCAGGCTGATGCCTCACTCTCCTCTGCTGAACTGGATCTTGGATATACGGCAATCTCCTCCCCTGTACACGGCATCGTCATCTCTCGCAACGTGGATGTCGGGCAAACCGTCGTCGCCAGTTTTCAAACTCCGACGCTGTTTGTGATTGCGCAAGACTTGACCCAGATGCAGGTCAATACCAACGTCAGCGAATCCGACATCGGCGGGGTCATTGAGGGCAAGCCCGCACACTTCCGCGTGGATGCGTACCCGAAACACACATTCAACGGTACGGTCACGCAAGTTCGCAATGCCCCGATCAGCATTCAAAATGTCGTGACCTATGATGTCGTGATCACGGTCGACAACACAGACCTGAAACTGAAACCCGGCATGACCGCCAACGTCACGATTGTCACAGACGAGAAAGAACATCCATTGCGAGTCCCCAACGGCGCCCTCCGGTTTCGCATGCCTGATATGCCGGTCGACCGCAAAGCCACCGCGGTATGGGTAGAAGACCAGGGAGGCCATGTCCGCCGAGTACCGGTCACGACAGGCATCGCCGACTCTCTTTCCACTGAAATCGTAGACGGTGTACTGAAAGAAGGCGATGCCGTCATCATCGGAATTGAACCTTCTGATGA
>JAOUPN010000311.1 GCA_029879905.1 Nitrospira sp.
ATTTACCGTCGGCGTATTGGTCAGTTCCAACACCTCGACGGTAAACGTTTGGGAATCCGTCAAAGCCGGGGTTCCGGCATCCGTCACGTGAACGGTAAATGAGTAGAAACCAATGGGCTGGGTCCGGGGCACGGACCACGTAAAGAAGCCAGTCGCTGAGTCGATCGTCGCTTCGGCAGGCGCTCCGGCACCAAGGCTGTACGTCAGGACTGAGGACTCAGGACTGAGGTTCGAGTCGTCCGGATCGGTTGCGACGACCATGAACTGGAGTGTGCGGGCTTGTTCGACCGACTGCGTTGGAATCGGCGCCAGCACCGGCGCATCGTTGGTCGGCGTGATCGTCAACGAGACGGTCGCGAGATTCGAGAAATTAATCCCGTCGCTGACACGATAGGTAAAGGCATCCGTCAACGTCTCACTGCCGTCGTGCACATAGGTGAAGCTGCCGTCGGCGTTCAATGTGAGGGTGCCGTGGACGGGTGGGCTGACAAGGAGAGCGGACAAGCCGGCTTGAGTGGTATCAATGTCGAGATCATTGGCTAACAAGCCGGCACTGGCTGACACGCTGACAAGACCGCCTTCGGAGACGGAATAGGAATCATCAGCCGCGATGGGGGCGACGGTCGGGGTGCCGTCGGTCAGCAGCACGTTGTCGATCGTGACTGTGGATGTCCGGTCGCCGAAACCTAACAGGTCGAAAGAAAGCCTCGCCGCCGTACCTACCGGCAAACCGGTGAGATCTACGTCGACGAGGAGTGCTGAGGACTGAGGATTGAGGGCTGAGTTCAACGGAGTGACAGTCACAAGGGGACTAGTGTAGATCGTGCCGTCGGCTTGGATGTTCAACAGTGAATCAGTCTGGGTGAGACCATCCACCACCCCAGCTAATGGTGTCATGGTGCTGGCTTCAAGGAGGGCCACTTCGAAGGCGTCAGGCGGGTGAGGGGTAAGGGGTGAGGCGTTAGGGGTTAGATTGACGTCCAACAGCGTGAAGCGGAGATGGGAGGCGCCGGAGGGAAGGGTAAAGAGTTGGGACAGGGTCGAGATGACGGTGCTGTCTTCGGAGAGGACGGCCTGCCCGTTCGCAATCGTCACCGCGCCGGAGATATCCCACCCATAGTCGACGGACTGCTGATCGCTATTCGCAAAGTTCGAATTCAAGATGCCTTCGTGTGAGGGCAGTTGCAAGGCTTGTACGAGGCGGGCGGGATTCACCGCCAAAGGCGAATTTTGAGTTGTGAGTGTTGAGTTTTGAGTTGTCGTAAAGTGCGCCCGATACGGGTCCCAGATGTGAGAGTCCGTATCCAACTCATTTAACGTTTCACGTTTCACGTCTAACGACACTGGCCCCAAGTCCAGTGCGGACGGCAATCGGCGAACACCAGGATCAATGGAACCAGCCATCAAGCGAGTCGAGTCCACAGCGGAACTCACATGGCCCAACCCCATCACATGCCCGAGTTCGTGCATCAGAACCGTCATGAGATCAATTTTGCCGAAAGCGGCACTTCCATCCACTGCAGTCAACTGCCACGGGGTATCGTCAAGTGCTGAGGACTGAGTGCTTGCCTCGCTGAGCGGGAGAAGCGGACTGAGTGCTGAGTCGAGGACAAATTCCTCGTGCACCCCTGGCGTCTCATCAATGAACCAGCCATAGCCGGCGGCGTCGGTGTCGAGGGTAATCGTGGTGCCCAGCGTCAGAGCCAAATACCCCTCGGGCAAGTCGTCGATCGCAATGGTGGCCTGACTGAGCAAATCCAGCTGCTCGGCAGAAAGTGCTGAGTACTGAGTGCTGAGTGCTGAGACGTTCGGAGCACTTGACCCTTCGACTGCGCTCAGGGCAGGCCAGTGACCATTTCCGTCAACTCCATTGACGGATTTCCGATCCGGCGGTAACGTTGGGCTACCGAAGGAGAAGTCATGCTGAAGCGAACTCTGGCCTTGTTGATTCTCACCCTGGTCCAAGCCGGTTGCGAATTCAAGACCGAACCCTATACACCCCTGGGAGGCAGCACAGTTGACATTGAATGGAGGAATCGGACCGAAACCAAAAAGCGGGAGTTCCTGAAGATTGAGGACCTCCAAATCGGTGATGGTCCTGTCGCCACTTCGAATCGCCGGATCGAAGCGATCTTGGATGTTCGCTATACCGATGGGACCATCGTCTTCCAAGGCCCCGTTTTCTACTACGTGGGGTTTACCACTTTGCCAGACGGAGGCATCTACGATAATCTGCACCTCAACAGTCGGCAAGAAGGCATCAGATTGGGCATCAATGGTATGGCTGTCGGCGGCACGAGACGTCTTATCGTTGATCCCCACTTGACCTGTGCTAAGGCAGGAAGAACCCCCGACCCCAAATACTCCTGCGACCTGGTTGGGCCAGGGAATTTCGGGCCTCGAACCAACGTGCGTCAAGAAACCTTGATCGTTGAGGTGAAGCTGACAGAATCCTGCATCCCCATTAAGTTGAGGGCTTCCATCTGGCCCCTGTTCAGGTATTATGGAGAGATCTTCTGCCAAGACCAGCCGACCCCCCAAGTCGACCCCTCCGCCCCCACGTGGCGGTTGTATTAGACTCGTCCAGTAATATTGCGCCCCCGCCAGTGACTCGACGATCCCATTCTGTGAGAGCGGTACTTCCCCGTCAGTCAAGACACCAACAGCCTCTGTTTGCAATGCCACACCGGTCGGACCGAGCCTGATATTGTCAAGCCAGACTTTTGCCTGGCCAGTCTCCCAAGCGGGCTGCCCCTCTAGAACGGTCAATCGGAAAATTAATTCTCCGACCTCTCCACGCAGATCCTTCACGATCGCTGATGTGGGATCCAATGGATTTTGGCGCAGAACCAACGGCATCTCTTTCGATGTCCGATAATCGGCCGCTCCACTCGGCGGAGCCTGTTGGGTCGTCAGCGTTGAGGAGACTTTTCCGAGAAAATATTCTCGATCGTCGATCTTGATATAAGCACTCAAATCTGGCTGTCGTGGTATCAACAGATTATTACTGTCTCGTCCGAATTCGATGCCCTGAACGCTATAGTTGAATTGAAGGTATTCCGCCGTCGGCGCAATATAGAATCGGTTATGGGTAATAGTGGGATTGTCGATCCGGCTCAGCTCAACGGCATAGTTCCCTGTTCCATCCTTCTTGATCGCGACTTTGCGACTCGCCGCGTCGAAGGAACCTCCATGGAAGGACCATCCGGGAGTCGAGAGCGCATCACGTGTGAACAGCCCAGGATAGCGGGCCAACCCATGGAGATTGCCGTATTCAAAGTTTCCGTTGAAGACCGTCGGCACGGCTGGATCCAACCCAATCGGCACTTCAGTATTGTTGAACGAGGCCGGCACGCCTTGGATAATCGACGACGGGTCCGCTCCCCCCTGTGGTGAATAGAACCAGCCGGCGCCGATGCCTTCCCATGGCGCATCCTGCGCCGTGATCGCAAATCCATTCGGCACATACCAGGGGATGTCCGTACCAATGAACGGTGCGAGGTTTCTATCAGCCAACGAACGGAAAATGGGTTCCGCATCTCCACTGGCTGTACTGCCGAATTCCTCAATCGTCAGATCGACTGTCCCGGCATACCAACGCCAGACCCGGCTATGGGGACCGGCCAGCCCAAACAGCGAGGGGGCCACCCCGGAAATACCCAGATCATCGACGGTAAACCCAGCACGTGCCAACCCATCACTGAAGGGCGCCGTACCGCTTAAGGGAACATTGATATCGAAGCCGTCGATCGCACGGCCGTTCGGGGTAAAGGTCAATGTATCATTCCCCAGTTGTTGGAAGTAGTTGTCGGCAAAGCTGACGTTGTCCCAACGCTGCACATCAGGGTCCTTGAAGTCCCCATAGGAGATCGTCTGTAGGTCAAACTTCAGATCGGTGAGACTTGCCATAATGGGGATACTTTTGGCTATTTGCTCTAGCACATACCCAACAAATGCTTCGCCTGCTCCGACTAAAGCTCCCCCGATACCACCGATGACAAGCCCGCCCGCTGCTTTGATCAGCACATCAGCAGGAAGATCAAGCGAGGGTTGATTGAAGTCATGGGGATCAAGCGTCGTTTGTTGAACCAGCACGTTGGGAAAGTATGTGCCCAGTCGTTGGATAATTTCACTGTTGACGACCGCGCCCCGGCTCAATCCAATGAAATGCAGCGGTGAGTTAAAGATGGTCCCATCCAACGTACGGTTGAGTTGGATCAACGAGGCGAAAACGGCATCGGCCGTCGCTTCTGAGAACCCGGAATCGCTGATGCTGGACTCGGTAATCCAATCGGGAATCAAGACCAAGGGTTTGCCTTGGAATCCCGCTATCGAATTACCATCAAGTACTTCTCCAGTTTCGGAATAGACAATCCAATTACCTGTATCCTTTTTATATCTTGCGACAAGCCCCCCACCTCCCGCCTCGGCGATATGATCGCCGAGCTCAAAAAAGACCT
>JAOUPN010000310.1 GCA_029879905.1 Nitrospira sp.
ACTGTCCGTCAGATTATGGCGAAGCGTCCGAAAACCATCGGGCCGAAAACGTCGATCGCCAGTGCCGCCAAGACGATGCGTCAGGCGCGCCTGGGCTCGTTACTCGTCAAGAAGGGCAAGCAGCTCACCGGGATTGTGACGGACACCGATATTGTGCGCCGTGCAGTCGCGACCGGTAAGCCGCTCGGCAAGTTGACGGTCGAAAAAATCATGACGACGCCGATCTGTACGATTGAGGGGAGTCAGTCGGTCGATGAGGCGCAAGAGATGATGGGTGATCTCGGAGTACGTCACCTTGGTGTGACGAAGAACGGTGAGATTGTCGGGATCGTGTCCGTGCGAGACATCCTGTTGCACTACAAGCACTTTGCACAACAGAGTCCTCCCGCGGTCGAGACCTATTCCGAACCCAAAATCGGGCAAGACTAGTGGCCTGTAACAACTGATTATGTACTACCTGTGCGGTTATAACGCATGATCTTTACCTGGCCAACCACAATAGACAGTCTACAAATGGCTGATACAAGCCACTAGAAGCCAGTGAAGGGTGAAGGGTAAGGCGTCAGGGGTAAAGCATGCCAGGAAGTTTTTAGTTATGAGTGTTGAGTGTTGAGTGTTTAGTTTGAAGCCCAGACTGATTTTGAGTTGTGAGGCTTTCCCATTCACTAAAGACTCGACACGTACCACTGACAACTCCCGTGCCCTTCCCCCAACTAAAAACCCACAACTCAAAACTAGCGCAGTACTCCTTACTCCTGACTCCTCACCCCTTACTATTACTTGGTGAGTTGTTGCACCAAGTGCGGGAGCTCCGGGAGAATCAATGCCTCCATCGCGAGCTTGACGGCATTTTCGGATCCGGGGATGGAGAAGACGACCCGATTTTTGACGGTGCCGGCGGTTGCGCGGCTCATGATGGCCGGTGACCCAATTTCCCGATAGGTCAGATACCGGAAGATTTCGCCGAAGCCGGCGAGACGTTTGTCCATCATGGCATCGACCGCTTCAAATGTCGAATCTCGCTTGGAGATGCCGGTTCCTCCGTTGATGATCACCGCTTGAATTTCGTCGTTCGCGACCCCTTGGCCGACCCGAAACAGGATCTGTCCCGGCTCGTCTTTGACGATGAAGTAGGCGACCACGCGATGACCTGCGTCGGTCAGAGCCTGGATGATTCGCTGGCCGCTCGTGTCGGTCTCGGGGGTGCGGGTGTCGCTACAGGTAATGACCAAGCAGCCGATCGAACTGGGTGCTTGGCTTTTGTGCTCGTGAGCCGGTTGGTTCGTCATGTCGTGTCCCATGTCCTGTGATAGTTGAGATCGAGACCGGGATTGAACCGAGATATTTTTTTAAACCTTGACCTATGCTTATTGCCACGCAGCGTCGGGATTCAGTGAGGCTGCGGGAGTGCCTTTGGCGATATGTTCATCAAGAATCGTGGCGACATTCGCTTCCGTCACTTTTGAGTACCAGGTATTATCGGGATAGACCACGACCGTGGGTCCCTGTTCACAGGGGCCCAGACATCCGGTTGCCGTCACCAGAACCTCACCGGGCGGTACGGAGCGTTGCATCAATCCCATATTGAAGGCCATGAGCAGTTGCGCCGCGCCGGCCGCGCCGCATGACGGTTTCGGATGGCCCGGGGGACGTGAGTTGGTACAGACGAGAATATGATATTTGGGTTTCGGCATTGAGCTCTCCTTCACGATTAAGCAGTCGACGGTATCGACGGCACGTTGCCGGTCACGAGGATCTTAGCGTGGCCGGTACAGTTCCCATTGCTGGATGTCCTCTTCCGGAAACTTCCACTGTTTGAGCCCCTTCACCACCCAGTCGAGATAATGGTCTTTGGGTTTGAACTTACCGATCGGATTGGCCGCATAGGTCGTGACCAGTTCTTTGTCGCCGGCTTGGTTGATGACCGTGACTTGCAGATGTCGATAGGCGCCTTGCGGGACATCATCCTCAAATTTGTCCATGAGCGCGATATCTTCGTCTGTCAGATTAAAGACACCGCCCCAGACCTTTTCGCCGGATGATGGGACGATACTGGCTAGGCCACAGCGCCATTGGGATGACCAGCGGCAGAATTTGATCGTATGGTCCGGCAGCGTGGCAAGATACAGAAACGCGTGTTCCGGCGCTCGACGGGTAAGTTGCGCAGGGTTCAACTGATCGGCGTAGAGAAAAAATTTCATATGTTGTACTCGTGGCGTCTTTCCCACCGCGACACCCGCGGTACTTGTAGCATACGGCCTTTTGATCAAACAAGCGGGGAAGTGCCTGAAAATGACGTGAGCCACGATAATCCGACTAAGAGGAGCGCAGGGCGACCCTATCGCCGACAAAGCTCGTTGACAAGCACGAAAGGCTCTTCCTAAGATGCCGGGGGTTCGGTCTGTCTGGTATGGTAATTCATTTGAGCATTCCGATATCGTGATGCCCTGAGGTTGAGGAATACACGTCGATGCGATTTCCCGTGTACCGGCTTGTCCATTTTATCGTCGTGGCCATCATGGTCATCGGCGGTCTGTACTATATTTGGACCAGTATGCCGATCGTGGAAGAGCCGAAGGATGAACATGAAGCGGAAGCTTTGGCGCTTGTCCAGTCTCATCCTGCGATCGGTGCGCCGACAATACTTGACGCAATGCAGGCACATGTGGATTCCATGAAAGCCCGTGGGCAGGGTGTTCGGCTCGGGGAGTGGCGCGTGCATCACGTCGAACAGGATATCTACGAAGTCCGCGTGCAATTGCGGGATCAGAGCGTGCGCGGACAGTGGTTTGAGCGGGAATTCATCTGGCATGCGCATTTGGGCCTGAAGAAGGTCAATGCCGCATCGCTACCTGCAGATGGTTTCACGCCTAAGGCTCCAGAGGATGAGCCGGCTCCGCCTTTTCCGGATTTTTGAGCATGCAGAGTAGGGTGATCGTCTGTTGCTCAGGACAGATTGTGGGGTCACCGTCGAACGTCGTCATCATTCGTGAGTCGAATAGGTGCAAGTCGTAAGATAGGCGTGGAATGAGAACCGCTGAATCCGAAACCCGAAACTCTTCACCCCTATCGCTTCCACACGAACAGTCACAAAGGTTACCGGCTAAGGAGCCGATAGGCCCGGCGGCAGAGAAATCTGTACGAAATCACCCTTGATACGCACCTCGCAGCAGGCGACTTCAAAGTCGGGGTTGTCCTCCCGTCGTCCCGTGACCACGTTGAATCTCCATCCATGCCAGGGGCAGGCAACCGCGGTTCCGCACAACTTTCCTTCCCCCAGCGGCCCTCCCGTATGCGGGCAGGTATTGTCGATGGCGTAGAATGTCCCCTCCACATTGAAGAGCGCAATCCAGACACCGTCGACCTCGACGGTACGTCCGGTTCCCGGGGGAATGTCGGCGACTCGTGCGGCGGTGATGAAATTCCTGTTTCCCATAGCGTCGTGTGCCTCTCTTTTGTGGCGCAGTGGAGTCAGGTACGATGAGTCGATTGCTTGATTTCAAAAAACGCTTATGGCATACCACATAGCCAGCGAGTTTGTGCCCTGCGTACGATCTTCTCTCTCGCGCAGAAAGCGAGGCTAGGAATGGGGTTGTTGCATGGAAATGACTCTGCTACTCAATTCTACCTACGAACCTCTTCGGGTCGTCCATTGGCAAAAAGCGATTGCCTTGCTCTGGCAAGGGAAAGTTGAAGTTCTCGAGGTCTATGACCGCGAGGTTCATGCCGTTTCTCTCTCCGTCAAACTCCCTGCAGTCATGCGGTTGCTCAAAATGGTACGGTTGAAGGACAGTCACCGTGCCGTGAAATTCTCTCGTATCAATATTTTTACGCGTGACGGCTATCGCTGCCAATATTGTCATCGTCGTTTTCGAACGGAAGAGCTGACGTTCGACCATGTCGTGCCCATTGCGAAGGGCGGAAGAAAAACATGGGAAAATATCGTGACCGCCTGTTGGCGTTGCAATAATCGAAAGAGCGGCCGTACCCCGGATGAAGCCGGGATGAAACTCAAGAAGCGGCCGGTCAAGCCACGGTGGAGTTCTATGATTACCATTACCATCGGTATCCGCAACACGCCCGAAAGCTGGCGTGATTATCTCTATTGGAATATGGAACTCGACGCCGATCCCTCCGAGCCCTAGTTTTGAGTTGTGAGTTTTTAGTTGTAAGTTGACGGACTCGTCTCACCTCTCGTTTCCTGCACAAGACTGCTCACCTGCCTATCTGGGATAGCCACAGTTGTGAAGTCGCAGGGCTCCACATACGAGCAGTTCTTACAGACCTGGTGTTGCTCGGACTGTATGTAAACGATCTTTCGGAGATTCCTGAAAAGAACGCCGCATTATAGCGACGGATAGAGGAAAAGGGGAGCGGGCGGTTTACGCTCTCAAAACCGCTATTGTATGATAGGCGTTCGTATCAATGAGCGTGTATACCGTCTGTGAGGAGAATGTCGT
>JAOUPN010000312.1 GCA_029879905.1 Nitrospira sp.
CGTCCTTACTCCGCAAGGACGTGCTGTTGACTCAGAGATAGATCCAATCGGTTTGTCCTGACCGATCACTTAACATATGGATTCGCGGGGTTCACGTGGTCTGCAAACCCAATGCATGCAACGGGGGGGGGAGGGGCGCGACCAGTCTCATACTGATGGGGCTGATCGTTTTCGCAGCTTTGGGAGTGACGAGCTGCGCCATTCGACCGGTCCCGCTCACGGAGGAAGAGATACGATCCCGGATAACGGACGACCGGTCGATCCTCACAAAGGATCAAGAGCCTCTCTCTGGTCCGATAGATCTCTATGAAGCTATGGCACGGGCGCTCAAGTATAACCTTGAGGCTCGGGTCGAGCTGATGCACAAGATGCTCGCGGATACGCAGCTAGATTTGTCGCACTACGCCATGTTGCCCCGCCTTGCAGCAAATGCGGGATTCGATGGACGGAATAATTATACCGGCGGCGTCGCACGGTCTTTATTAACGGGCCGGGAAGTGCTTGAGCCGTTTACCTCCGCCCAAAAGAACATCTTCTCGGCCGATTTGTCGCTGAGTTGGAACGTCCTGGATTTCGGCCTGTCCTATATCAGAGCGAAACAAGCTGCCGACGACGTGTTGATTGCCGAAGAGGAACGACGACGTGTGGCCAACCGTGTGATGCACGATGTTCGGTCTGCCTATTGGCGGGCCGTCAGTGCGGAACGCATTTTGCCCTCTCTCAAACAATTGGACGAATGGGTCAAGACAGCACTTGAGAAAGCCCAAGCGGTTCAAGACGAAAAGCTCAGTGCGCCGTTGGTTCCTCTGCAATACAAGCTCGATCTCCTCAATACCCAGCGGTACATCCAACAATTATTCCGAGAACTCAATACGGCGAGACTTGAATTGGCTGCGCTGATCAATCTTCCGCCCGGACAGGAGAAGGATCTGGTTCTGATGGTCCCCGATAGGGATTCTCACACCATACAACTTCCCGCCAATATCGAGGCGCTAGAGGAGCGGGCGCTCGAGGCACGTCCTGAACTGCGGATGGTGGATTACCGTCGTCGGATCAATGCGCATGAGGCGAAGGCAGCGATTCTTGAAATGATGCCCAGCCTGAATTTGGTCGTTGGTGCGAATTACAGCAGCAATTCGTTTCTATTCAACAACCACTGGGCGGCGTATGCCGCAAGGGCAAGTTGGAATTTGCTGAGCCTGGTGCGATATCCGGCCCGCGCCAAAACCATTGAAGCGCAAGATACGGTCTTACGCACACAAAATCTCGCGCTGGCGATGGCGGTCATGTCGCAAGTCCATGTCAGTGTCGCGCAGGTTGCCCATGCAAAGAGAGAGATCAAGACGGCCGTGTTGTACTACGAGACGCAGTCTCAAATTACCGAGTATACGCGGCTGGCATGGAGAACAGCCCGTTCCAGCGAACAGGCGTTGCTTCGCGAGCGAGTCGCACAGGTAGCGGCGCAGTTGAGATACGATGCCGTAGAAGCGGAACTGCAAACCTCTTGGGCCTCGCTCTTGTCGGCAATCGGGGAAGATGTCTTACCGAAGGATTTGACGGCGGAACAAAATCTTTCCGACCTCGCGCTACAGCTGCGTATCCGGTGGAATAAAAGCAAGGAGTCTTTCAGGTAATGATGTTTGTCAGGAGCCTATTCAACCGGATGGCCCCCTGTGTCTGTCTCATGGCGTTGACCGTGCCGGCGCAAGCCGATGACAAGCCAACCTCTAAACCCATGAGCAGTTTGGCGGAGCTGAGTACGATCCGTGGCGTCGTGAAGGCGTCTGCGCAGGCGACATTGGCCAGCCAAGTTCAGGGGAGGATCAGTCGGCTTCCCTTCAAGGAAGGACAACGGTTTAAAAAAGGTGCGGTCTTAGTGGCGCTGGATTGTTCGAAATATGAGGCAGAATTGGCCAGTGCCAAGGCTGAGCATCGCGCCAAAAGGAAGACGTATGAAAATAATCTTCGTTTGGCGGAACACCAGGCAGTAGGAAAACTTGAGTTGGAGGTGTCGCAGGCGGAGGCCGATAAAGCGTCTGCCGCGGTGAAGGCCTCACAGGTCAATGTCAGCGGTTGCATTATCCATGCACCGTTCCCGGGACGTGTCGTAAAGACGATCGTCAACGAACATGAGAATGTGTTCCCCAATGACCAGCTGATCAGCCTACTGGACGACAGTGTACTCGAAATTGAATTGATTCTTCCGTCGAAAGCACTGGTGTGGCTGAAAGTCGGCACGACCTTCGAGTATGCCGTCGACGAAACCGGGCGTCGCTATCCGGCTGTCGTGCAAAATATCGGCGCGAATGTCGATCCTGCCAGCCAGACGGTGAAGGTGAAAGGCATGTTCCGTACAAAGCCGTCCAACATTCTCGCGGGAATGAGCGGGACTGCTTCGTTTCAGGAACTATCGCGTTGATATGGTCGTTGCCGAAGCTCATCCTCAGACCATCCCTCCCAGAAGCACCTCCTTTACCATGCTGTTACAGCTGGAAGGGATGGTGCGTGGAGCCCGGACTATCGAGGAACTGCAATTCATTATCGTCAATGAAACTCGTCGATTAGTTCCGTACCGACAAGCCGTGCTTCTTAGTCCAACGAGCCCGTCATCCCGGCGATACGAAGTGCGGGCCGCGTCCAGCGTGCCGGTCGTGGACCGCACGACGCCGTTGATGCAATGGACCGAGCGGCTTGTTCGGGAGTTACGCGAGATCTCAACAGCCCCCGATATTCGTCGAGTATCGGAAACTGACTGCTCCGTTGATATTCGGCAGGACTGGAAAGAGTTTTCCATCGATTACGGACTGTGGTGCCCCCTCAAACATCCTGATGGACTGGTTCATGGTGGGATATGGCTGGCACGAGATCAGCCCTGGGCGGATCATGAGCTGACCGTGTTGCAACGGATCTGCGAGGCCTATGCATATGCCTGGAGGGCAGTCGAACAATCCGGTGGTCGGCGATGGCGATGGCGGTTGAGTCCGTCCATGACATGGATACTGGTCGCAGCGGTCGTGGGTGGACTGGCCATCCCAGTGCCGATGACGACGCTGGCGCCGGCAAAGATCGTAGCCAAGGACCCGATGATTGTCAGTGCTCCGATCGACGGGGTCATCTCAGACGTCCTCGTGTCTCCCAATACCATGGTTTCTGCAGGAGAAGTCTTGTTTACTTACGAGGACACCGCATTCAGGAGCGAATATGATGTCGCGGAACGAAATCTTGATGTGGCGATTGCGCAATATCGCCGTGCGTCTCAAGGCTCCTTTGTCGATGCCGACCAAAAAGCCGATGTGCCGCTTTTGAAGGCCGAAGTCGAGTTGCGGGAAATTGAGCGCAACTATATGTACGAGCGGTTGGCGAAAGTCATGGTCAAGGCGGAGCAAGACGGACTTGTCTTGTACACGGATAAATCCGATTGGGTCGGGAAACCGGTGGTTATCGGCCAACGCATCATGGAATTGGCCAACCCGCAACACTTGGAAGTACGGATCGACCTCCCGGTGGAGGATGCCATTGTGCTGCGTGAAGGGGCTCCGGTCAAGCTGTTCTTGAACGCCAATCCGTTTTCCAGTGTTCCCCTGACGGTCAGCCATGCAAGTTATCATGCCGAAGTTCTGCCGAATAATATGCTGGCGTATCGGGTCACGGCCCAGCTTGAACAAGGGGATTCCGAATTCCGCATCGGCTGGCAGGGAAGCGCCAAGATTTATGGAGAGGATGTCTCCTTATTCACGTATTTGTTCCGCCGTCCGATTTCCGCCTTGAGACCGTGGGTCAGTCTATGAGTCGGCTGAAGCTGAACACCCAAGAAAAGGCATTGCCGGCGCTTCGAGAGGATCTTCGGATTGTCGAAGGAGCGCCCAATGCCGATGGCTCGCCGACATGGATCGTCGTTGATCCCGTTCGGGGGAAATATTTTCAGATCAGCTGGGATGCCTATCAGATGTTGTTACGTTGGAAGGGACGGACTGTAGAGGCGATGCTGTCCGAAGTGCATGCGGAGACGACGAGTCAGGCCACACAGGAAGATCTTGATGCGCTGCTGCAGTTCTTACACGGCAACCATCTGTTGCGGGATCTTCCGGTAGGAGGATATCGAGCCTATGCATCCCAGGCGGAAGCCGCAAGGCCGAGATGGTTACCGTGGCTCGTCCATCACTATCTGTTTTTCCAAATCCCGCTGGTTCGGCCGGACCGGTTTCTTCGCACGACGCTTCCGTATGTGGAATGGATATTTTCACGGTCGGTTGCTTGGATAATTGCCATTCTCGGCCTGGTCGGCCTTCATTTGGTTTCACGCCAATGGGAGGCGTTTGTCACCACGTTTCTGTATGTTTTCACCCCTCTAGGGTTCGCTCTCTCCATTTTTTGCCTCGTGCTTGTCAAAGTGTGTCACGAATTGGGGCATGCCTACACAGCGGCTCGCTATGGTTGTCGAGTTCCCACGATGG
>JAOUPN010000313.1 GCA_029879905.1 Nitrospira sp.
GACTACCCCCTCTTCAACGGCAATCTCGAATGCCGGCTCTACGAATTCGTCATCGTCCAAGGCGGTGCGCAACGGCGGCTGACGTTGCAGGCCTGATCCATCGGATGGATTGCCAGAAGTCCCGCGATGGCTTCTATTTTGGGATTTCTCGAGTTGACAGCTGCCGATTGTGAATCGTAGCTTATCGGAATATTCTGCTTCCTGTGTCAGGACCTGTCCGATTCTCTGCGAGTAAACATGTATATTTCCAAAATTATCATTGAGAATTTTCGATGTTTTGGACAGGCGCCAAACCATTTTGAGTTGCACTTGCAACCGGGGCTAACTGCTTTGGTCGGTGAGAATGACTCAGGGAAGACGGCTGTCATTGACGCAATCAGATTCGCACTGGGGACGAAGGATCAAGAATGGTATCGATTGGATGACTCTGATTTTTACAAGGAGGATACTTCCCGTGAGATAAAGATTATCTGCAAATTCGAAGACTTGACTGCTTCGGAGAAGAGAGCCTTTGTTGAATATCTGAGCTATGGTTTGGAGGAGGGAAAGCCAACCTTCTACGTTCATTGGAGAGCTAAGGATACAGGAAAGGTGGTTGGTGGACGGCAATGCCGGCGCGTAGATGTTTCTTCTGGGGTAGATGGTACCGGTCCTACGCTCTCGTCCGAGGTGCGCGACTTATTACGCGTAACCTACTTGCGCCCTCTTCGCGATGCCGAGCAAGCGCTTACTGCAGGCCGGGGGTCTCGTCTAGCTCAAGTTCTGCGCTCAACGACACAGATTAAGCAAGGTTGTCATGAGTATTTACCTGATGTGCCACTGAAAGAGCAAAATCTCAGTGTCCTTGGAGTTGGCAATCTTGTTAACTCAATGCTCACAAAACAGGCAGGAATTGTCGGTGCGTGTGAGGCCATCGATAAGAATCTGGAAGGGCTCACCCTTCGGACAGAAAGTCTGAAAAGCAATATCGAAGTTAGCGGAGCAGTGGCCTCCGATGAAGTTCGACTGCGGGAGTTGTTGGAAAAGCTCGATCTTCGACTAAACGGAAAGGGGAAGTTAGGCTTGGGTTCCGACAACCTACTCTTTATGGCTTGCGAACTACTTCTTCTTGCCCAAGAGAGGGATGGCGCTAAGTTGTTGTTAATAGAAGAGCCAGAGGCGCATCTTCATCCGCAGCGTCAGTTACAGGTCATGAGATCGATGCAGGAGCAGGCTAAGGCCAAAAATATCCAGGTTATTGTTACCACTCATAGCCCCAATCTGGCATCAGCCATTGATCTCAACAATATGGTGATGATCCAGAACGGAAGTGCTTTCCCGGTGGCGAAAGGGCAAACGCTGCTAGATCTATCGGACTATCAATTCTTAAAGCGGTTTCTCGATGTTACAAAGGCCAACTTGTTCTTCGCGCGTGGGGTGATGATCGTTGAGGGAGATGCGGAGAATATCTTGTTGCCCACTTTGGCAAGTCTTCTCAATCGCGATTTCACTGCATATGGGGTTTCAATCGTCAATGTCGGCGGTGTAGGACTTCGTCGCTATGCGCGTATTTTTCAGCGAAAAGACGGGGCGAAGGATCGATGGCTAGATGTGCCTGTCGCCTGTGTGACCGACATGGATGTCATGCCAGATTGTGCTCCATTGATCATGGGTAAGATTAAGGAAGGCGAGTGGCCAAAGAAGAAAGATCGTCGATGGAGAGCCAGGAAGGATTTCAGTGATCCCGGTGAGGTGGCAAGCTACCGAAAAGATAAGGACGATAAGGCAACCGGTCAAAACGTAAAATCCTTCATCTCTGATGAATGGACTTTGGAGTACGATCTTGCCCTGGGCCCGAAGGACAATAATGGGACATTTACTGGTGGCTTGGCTGAAGAAGTTTTCGTGGCAGTGTGTTTGGCTGAGGCGGATGAGTCTATCAATGCCAAAAAGAAAACTGTTGATGAAATAAAACCGACTGCGGTGGCTAAATTTGCTGAGATCAAGAGCGCATCAGTTGCAAAGGACGGCTGCGCGGTTGAGGAAGTGATCGCGTCAACCGTCTATGCCCAGCTCGTGAGGAGCGGAGTATCTAAGGCCATTGTTGCGCAGTACTTGGCTGAGTTGCTGAAATTGCGATTTGGAGAAGGTAAGAGTGCAAACAACAATTTGCGCCAGTGTCTTCCTGCATATTTAACGCACGCCATTGATTACGTGACTGGAGGAAGTAAGGTCGAACCAGAGCAGAAGAACGTCGATGGATAAAGACTTTCCCTTCAAGTGTCCTGTTGTCACGGACGAGGACATATCCCGTGTAACCCACCTGCTAGAGCTACCCGAAGACGCGTTTTATGGGGTTGATAGAAAAGACCCGCGCCAAGATGTTCTTAAGTCAATGGAGCAGCTTGATGTTGCAGCATGCCCAGGTAGTGGCAAGACCACTCTCTTGGTAGCTAAGCTGGCAATTCTCGCCGAAAAGTGGGACTACGCCACGCGAGGCATCTGTGTGCTGTCGCATACAAATGTTGCTCGAATCGAAATCGAGAAGAATCTAGGGAGCAGTACGGTTGGAAGAAGCCTGCTAGCCTATCCGCACTTTATTGGAACCATCCATGGTTTTGTCGCTGAGTTTCTTGCGGCGCCGTGGCTTCGCTCTCTAGGCTATCCCGTGAAGCTAATTGATTCGGAGATCTGCGAGCGTCTTCGCTGGAAGAAGGTACCAATGAATTTTCGAAGCGGACTTGGGAATAAGCATGTAGATGAATCGAGCCTTCGCATTGTTGACATGAATTTTAATTGGACCAAAAAGGATGGAAACAGTGTGGTCGGGGGGCATACTCCAACGTACGCCGCCTATCGTAAGGCTTGTGAAGCCACGGCTAGGGAAGGGTTTCATTGCTATGATGACGTGTTTGTTTGGGCGTCTGACATGATGGAGAAACTTCCTTGGGTTGTGGGTGTGATTCGTGAACGCTTTCCTCTCCTCTTCGTTGACGAAACCCAAGATAACAGCGAAGAGCAGTCCGTAATCCTATACAGGATCTTCAGGCAAGGAGATGGGCCAGTCATCCGACAGCGCTTTGGAGATGGCAATCAAGCAATCTTCGGCCATGTAGATGCCCAGGAAGCAAAACCTGATATTTTCCCAAATGACTTGAAGAAAGACATCCCGAACAGTTATCGCTTTGGGCAAACGATTGCGAACCTGGCCGATCCGCTTGGGGTTTTGCCCCATGCCAAGGGTTTAAAGGGGCAAGGCCCAAGCGGGAGAGTATTGGCGTCTGGAGTATCGGAATGTAAGCACACGATTTTCCTTTTTAGGGAAGACAGCGTTTCTAAGGTGATGGAGGCGTATGGCGCATTGCTTCTCGATACCTTTTCTGAAAGAGAATTACGGGAGGGGATTTTTAAGGCTGTGGGCCTAGTCTACAAAGACAAGGGCAACGACAATATACCACACCATGTAGGCCATTATTGGAGTGACTATGCCCCCGAACTTACACGCCCGGATCCAAAGCCTAGAACTTTTCTCGGATACGTCTTTGTTGGATTGGGGAGGGCGAAAAGCGCCGGCGAATTCTTCCCCTTTGTCGAAAAAATTGCTGAGGGTATTCTCCGCCTTGCATCCACGGCAGATGGTGTGACAATAGACCGCCATCGTAGGTATCTTCATCGCTATGTTTTAGACTTGTTGCTGGAAAGCGATGCTATGCGAAACCGCTATCAGGATTTGATAGATAAGTTTGTTGCAATGAAAGAAACTCCTCAAAGAGAGATGTGGGACGGTGAATGGCGTGAAGCTGTGCGAGAAATTGCTGTTGCTATCGCTAAGACTCCGTTGAATAGTCAGGATGCTGAAGACTTCCTAGCATGGGACGAAAAGCCAGCCGATCTGTCACCCACTCACGTTGTCCCTAAGAGCCAAGATAATCTCTATCGGTACCCATCGAGTGATCCCAAGGTCACTATCCGTGTAGGCTCAATCCATTCTGTTAAGGGAGAGACCCATACGGCAACATTGGTGCTCGAGACTTTTTGGTATAAGCATAATCTCGATTCAATCAATGAATGGCTATTATGTAGTGATGATCGCCGAGGTGGGGGAGAGGGGCAAGTCAAGAAACGTCTCAGAGTCCACTACGTGGCCATGACACGCCCTACACACCTTCTCTGTCTTGCGATGAAACGGAGCAGTTTTGAGGACAACGCTGGTGTGTTGAGCACGGAATTGGTGCAACGTCTGGAACAGCGCGGGTGGCATCTTAGGGAGGTCTGAAAATCGCTACGCCTTGCCCGCGCCCGGTGAGGAGAAAGCAAACGGTGGCAGGGACCATGTGGGTCTGACCAGGCTGCACTGCTCCACACCTAGCCATTGCCCCACCACTTACTGGCGGGAGACGACTCAGGGCATGGCGGCGGAGAGGAGGAGGCTCACGTAGTAGGCC
>JAOUPN010000314.1 GCA_029879905.1 Nitrospira sp.
TATGGTGTGTGGCCCCGCTGTACGCCGAATGGCTTCTCGTCGATCGGAACGACAAGGCAAAAATCTATGTCGATCCTGAGACGATCAGCCGAAATGGTGAGGTGGTCAGCGTCTGGGTATTGGATGATCTCAAGACGGCCCAGACCAGAGTGTTCAGCACGTTCCTCTCTACTCTCGCCCAGGAAGAACATGACTGTGTGAACAAACGCTTTCGCCTGGTGGCCATTGAGCGATTTTCCGGAAATATGGGGACCGGTGACTCGATCTACAAGAAGTCGGGTGAGTCACACTGGGCACCCATTCCGCGAGAGACCATGGCGCAATCAGTATGGAAATTCGTCTGTGGGAAGAAGTGATGGGGCGCAAGGTAAGTCAATAGTCATGCAGACCGCAAAGTCTACCCGGCACGACAAGGTTCACGGGAAGCTATGCCGCAAAGGCCCTGCCAAGAACGCTTCAGACTTCACACGTCCGCTGAAGAGCCACAAAAACATTCCAGACCCCTTTGAATTGCTTTAGGCGAGGAACCAAGACAGTTGGTCGCTATCCGGCTTGATGTCGGAGTGCTGCGCTGGGTGAAGTCTCTTGCCGCCAAACGCCGCATGCCGTATCAATCGCTGATCAACGAGTTACTTGCGGGGAAAATAAAAAAGCGGGGTAGGTGAGGCCCGGAATCATTGCATGTGCTGTGCGTTGTCCTGTACGCACCGAACGTGCCGAATGTCTGCCCAGAGTGATAGTGAGAAACGACTCCAGACACCTTTTTCTGCAGAGGACGCACGAAAAAGTAGAATGTCCCCTTTTCCTTCGTACGTACTAGGTAATGGTGGGGCCTAGCATAACTATTGACCATAACCGAGATCACGCAAACGCTAAACGGCCCTTGGGTTCAGGAATGGGGCGGCCGAGTTCCTTGGCGGTTTCGATCCACTCTCGGATGACTGTCTCCACATTCGCCAGCGCTTCTTGGTACGTGGCACCATCTGCAGCACAACCCGCCAACTCTGGCACTTCAGCGATAAAGGCTTGATCGTCCTTGCTCCAATAAATGATGATCTCGTACTTACTCATCAATGTCGCCTCCCAACTTGTACCGAAGGATCACTTGGCGTATTTGTTTGACCTGATACGGTTTGGCGTGGGCCCCACGTGGTTGCAGATTTATAATTTCCTCGACTCCTGCTTTTGTGAAAATATGGTGATCTCCACGGATTCTTTCTTCAAACCCCAACTCTCCCAGCAAGTGTCGCAGGCCGTCGAACGAGATATTGGCATCCGATGTCCCTCGAAGTACACGCTCGAGTAGCTTGTCAGATCGTGTCACGCAATGTCCTAGAAACGTGGAGACGAGGCGGTTAGCAGGCAAATTCTAGATTGGTTGGGCTGTTCTGTCAAAACTTCTTTCGCGAGAACTACGGATGCGCGACGCGCCAGTTTTTCCCGACGCCGAGATCGACTTTGAGGGGAACCGATAGGCTGAGTTGTTGTCCCACCGCTTCCATTTCCTGTTTCACCAGCCGCTTGGCTTCTTCCAGGTCATGATCCGGCACTTCGAAGATCAACTCGTCGTGGACTTGGAGGATCATTTTCACGTGTGGAAGCTCATGATGCAGGACGCGGTGCACGTTGATCATGGCCACTTTGATCAGGTCCGCAGCTGAGCCTTGGATGGGGCTGTTCACTGCCATGCGCTCACCGAACCCCCGTTGCACCGGGTCGCTGCTTTGCAGCTCGGGAATCGGCCGTCGGCGTCCCAGGATGGTTGTCGTATAACCCTTCTCCCGCCCCTCGGCGATGTTCCGGTCCATGAGTTCCCGCACGGCGGCAAACTTTTCGAAAAAGGTCTCGATGTACGTTTTGGCCTCGGCCTGGGAGACGCCGATATTCTGCGATAAGCCGAACGGGCTGATGCCGTAGACGATGCCGAATACGACGGTTTTGGCGGCGCGCCGCATGTCGCGAGTAATTTGGTTGGCGGGTAGGTCGAAGATCTCCATGGCTGTCGCCATGTGGATGTCGTCCCCCTTGGCAAAGACGGCGAGCAAGCGCGGGTCTTGCGACAGATGGGCCAGGATGCGTGGCTCGATCTGGCTGTAGTCGGCGCAGAGCAGTTCATGGCCTTTTGGTGCGATAAAGGCTTCGCGGATGCGCAGACCGTAGTCGCCTTTGACCGGAATGTTTTGCAGATTGGGATCGGTAGAGGAGAGTCGTCCGGTAGCGGCGACGGTTTGGTTCAGCGAGGTATGTATCCGCTTCGTGTCCGGATGCACCAGCTCGGGCAAGGCATCCACATAGGTCGATTTGAGCTTGTTGAGGCTGCGGTAGCTCAGGATGTGTTCGGGAAGCGCATGCTGGGTGGAGAGTAATGTCAGCGTGTCTTCATCTGTAGAGTAGCCGGTTTTGGTTTTACGGATCGGCTTGAGCCCCAGCTTCTCGAATAGGACCACTGCCAGTTGCTTGGGGGAATTGATATTGAATTCCGTACCGGCCAATTCTGTGATGGTTCCCATCATTCGATCCAGCTCGTGTTCCAGCTCCTTGCTCAATCCATGTAGGCCCTCGACGTCCAGTAGAAATCCGTTTCGCTCGACCTCGGCCAGTATCGGCACCAGAGGCATTTCTACTTCTTGGAACAGCCTGAGACTGCCTTGTTCTTCGAGTCGCTCCAGCATGATCGGCGTGATCTTCGCGATAACCGTTGCGGACTCCGCTTCTTCTTCGCTTGACGCAGCGGTGTCGTCGAAGAGCGACGTCGGCACAGCCGACTCTGTTTTGTGCGCACCTAATCGGTATCCCAGCAGCTCCAAGGTGAGGGTGTCGAGCTGGTGATCTCGGCGATTGGGGTGCAGCAAGTAATCGGCTACCATCGTATCGACATAGGGCGGGGCGAGTGTGATGCCGATGCGGTGAAAGGCTAAGAGGGTGGCCTTCAGGTCATGGGCAGTCTTAGTTCTCGTCGACTCATGTAGGAGCGAAATAATGGATGTCATGTAATCATGGACGTCGAGCGGAATGTATGCGGTTTTGTCTCCGGTCGACAACGCAAGGCCTTGGACATCTGACCGCATACCGGCCCCTCCTGCGAGTACGCATCGCACAGCCACTGTCGCATCTTTCGGCAGCGATTCCATAAACGCGTGCGCGGCTTTTTCGCTTTCGATGATCGTCGTGACAGCCGGTTCGGTCTTCGGTGGTTCGTGCGAGGTTTGGAGCGATTTAAGCAGCGAGGTGAATTCCAGCTCGCGGAGCAGCACGCTGAGCTGGTCCATGCGCGGCGGTTTGATTTGGAGCGAGGCCTCGTCGAATACCACAGGACTATTGGTCTCAATCGTCGCCAATTTCCGGCTTAGGTGTGCTTTGTCCGCTTGCTCGATCAACAGAGTCTTAATACGCGTCGGAGCGACGTCTTCAACTCGGCTCAACAGTTCCTCGATCGTGCCGAATTGGGCGATCAGTTTCTTGGCGGTTTTTTCACCGATGCCCTTGACGCCCGGGATATTATCCGTTGCATCGCCCATCAGTCCCATGATTTCCACAACACGTCCCGGCTCGACGCCGAATCGTTCGCGACACTCCGCCTCGCCGGACCATTTGTCTTTGACGGGATCGTAAATGCGGACGTGCGGAGTAAGGAGTTGGAACATGTCCTTGTCGCCGGTGACGATGACGACATCATAGCCGGCCTGTTCGGCTTTACATGCAAGTGTCCCGATCAAGTCATCCGCTTCGTAACCGGCCTGCCGCAAAGCGGGAATGGCCAGTGCATCCACGACCTCATGAATGTAGGGGATCTGCGCCTGCATGGCGTCGGGCATAGGCGGGCGCTGGGCTTTATATTCTTTAAACTCCTCGTGCCGGAGCGTCGGGCCTTTCTCATCGAAGGCCACGGCCAAGCCGTCAGGCTGCCGATCACGGATGATTTTGAGCAGCATGGTGGTGAAGCCGTACACCGCGTTGGTTTGCAGGCCTTTGGAATTGTTGAGCGGAGGCAACGCAAAGAAGGCGCGGTAGATGTAAGCGCTGCCGTCGATCAGGTACAGAACGGGACGTTTGTCGGTCGGTGATGTCATGGGTATTTAGTCCAGAGTGCTGAGAACTGAGTGCTGAGTATCGAGGACTGAGGACTGAGTAGGAGCATCATTTCAAGAAGAGTTTCAGTCCTCAGTCCTTTCACCTCAGTCCTGATTAGGGGTCCTGCGCAACGATCAGCGGCGGCTTGCCGAATTTCTTACGCATGCTGTTGATGGTGTTCAAGACGGTCGGTCGCCCAATGAGCAGGGCTTCGAGTTTGCGTTTCCCGGGAAAGTCCACCATGGAAATGCCGATTAACATGGTCAAAATACCTTGTCCCGGCAGGAACAACATGAGAAAGCCGACGAAGAGGAAAATCGCACCGACGGTATTCTTCACGACATG
>JAOUPN010000316.1 GCA_029879905.1 Nitrospira sp.
TCGCCGGACATCGACGCAGTTGCCATCGTCACTCCCGTCTCGTATCACTATGAACTTGCCAGAAGGGCTTTGGAAAATGGAAAGCATGTGTTTGTCGAGAAGCCGTTTACTGCGACGTCTGCACAAGCGGAAGATCTGATCGAGGCGGCTGCCTGCCGGAATCTGCAAATTATGGTGGACCATACCTTTCTCTTTACCGGCGCCGTTCGCAAGATGAAGCAGATTATCGATGAAGGGACGCTGGGCCCGCTCTATTATTATGATTCGACACGAGTCAATCTTGGGCTGTTTCAACATGATGTCAACGTCCTGTGGGATCTTGCTCCCCATGACTTGGCGATCATGGACTACTTACTAGGGCTGGAGCCGGAATTGGTTGTGGCTACCGGCGGCGCCCACGTCAATAGTCTTGAAAATATCGCCTATCTGACGGTGTATTTCCCCAACAATGTGTTGGCACATATCAATGTCAATTGGTTGTCCCCGGTTAAGGTCCGGACGACGCTTGTCGGCGGCCAGAAGAAAATGTTGATGTGGAACGATCTTGATCCTGCGGAAAAGCTGCGGGTTTACGATAAAGGTGCGGATCTGAAGACCGATCAGGGTGTGCACCAAGCCTTGGTGAGTTATCGCACCGGTGACATGTGGGCACCCAGGGTTGTTGAGGTTGAAGCTCTGCAGGTGGAGACGCGGTATTTCCTCGATTGCATTCAGCAGGGGATTAAGCCCTTCAATGATGGAGAAGCGGGTTTACGCGTGGTGCGGATCTTAGAAGCAGCCGAACAGTCGCTGAAGCAGCATAAGGAAGTGGCGTATGCCTGAATCGGTGAGGGGTGAGGAGTGAATCGGTGAGAATTGAGAATTGAGAATTAAGAGTTGTGAGTTCAACTCAGTCCTCAGTCCTCGTTCCTCAGTCCTAAAGTGTGTCTCAGCCCGCGTCGATGAGTCCGCGAGGCGTGCACTTTCAGATGCGCCTTGTCCCTTGTTCCTTGAAACGTGAACCTTGTAACTTGACCCTTGGACCTTATCGGCTATGAACGGAACGGCAACAATGACGACGACGGTTGTGCTTGAGGAGGATCTGTTCAAGGACACGATCACTAGAGAACGCAAGAGGACGGAGCGATCCGGGCTTTCTATGGCGTTGCTGTTGGTCGGGGTACAGGACGGCTCTTCTGATCGATCAGAGGTTCGGTCGAGCCTCGTGGAGGTTCTGTCGGAGCTTGGATCCGAAACCGATTTGATAGGTTGGTTTGAAGGTCGTACTCTGCTTGGACTGCTCGTAATTGATGTGGATCCGGCACAGCTGGAGCAGGTCTGTGAGCGGGTCGAGGCGGATTGCCGACGGGCCTTGTCGGCACGGATCGGACAAGCGGCTGAAGACATCTCTTTGCGAATGCGGGTCTATCCGGAAGCCTGCCAGGTCGGGGAAGAGGGGTACGACGAAGATCCGTTTCTTTTTCCGGAGCTTCCCGCCCGCCGTCAAGCTGCGGCATCGTTTCATATGGTCAAACGCTGCTTTGATATTGTGGCGAGCGGCGTATTGCTGGCGGTCCTGTCGCCGCTGTTCCTCGTGATTGCTTGCCTTGTGAAACTGTCCTCGCCTGGGCCTGTGATCTTCAGGCAGACGCGAGTCGGTCAAGGGATGAAGCCGTTTATGATGTGTAAGTTCCGATCAATGTATGCCAACAACGATCACGGTATCCATCAGAACTATGTCAGTTGGTTCATCAATTCAAGCGACAAGGCGCCGGCAAAGGACAAGGGGCAGGTGTTCAAGCTGACAAGTGATCCGAGAATCACGCCGATCGGCCATTTTCTCCGGAAATCGAGTCTGGACGAACTGCCGCAACTCTGCAATGTGTTTTGTGGAGAGATGTCGTTGGTCGGGCCGCGTCCACCCCTGTGGTATGAGTTGCAGCAGTACAAACCCTGGCATCGCCATCGGGTGTTGGAAGCCAAGCCCGGGATCACTGGCCTCTGGCAAGTGACGGGACGGAGTCGGACGACATTTGACGAAATGGTTCGGCTGGATCTTCGGTATGCCAGGGCACAGTCCTTCTGGACCGACATCAAGATCCTCTTGGCGACTCCCGCCGAGGTGATCAGGGGAAAAGGAGCGTGTTAGAGTAGGTTAAGGCTAAGGCTTAGGCTAAGGGGAATCAAGAAGATTGAGAGAAATTCAATTTTGCGCAGCCCGAACTGCAACCTTCTTCGTCCGACTTAACCTTACCCTCAACCTTAACCTTCTTCTATGGCACTGGCTGATCAGATGAATACTGCCACCTCGATTCCTGACAAAGATCAGATCATGTCGGAGAACGATGGTCGGAAGAGCCAGGTTGGCACTTTGTCTTTCCTGAGTCGGCCGTTGCCGTTCAGCCCGTCGGTTCGAAACGGACTTATTCTTTTCTTGGTCGCCGCTGCCTGTGCTGTGTTTTGGCATCCCTTCCTGACGCTCTATACCCTGTCTCAAGAGCAAGAACATTATTCCCACATTGTCTTGATTCCCTTGGTGAGTCTCTATGTGCTGTACGGGAATCGCACGGCAATCCTAGCCTCAAGGGAATGGAGCCCCGTTCTGGGTGTGGTGCTTATCGGGTCGGGGGGGCTTGGCTATGGGCTGAGTAATGCCGCCGGATTGGGATCCGATTCCTTATCGATGACGATGGCCTCATTTGTCGTCATCTGCTGGGGGATATTTCTGTTGGGCTATGGGGCGGAACTGTTTCGTCAGGGATTGTTTGGTCTCTTGTTTTTGCTCTTCATGGTGCCGCTCCCGGAAGTCTTGTTGAGTGCGACGATACAGTTCTTACAACGGATGTCGGCTGAAGCGTCGGACGTGATCTTTGGCCTCCTGGGTGTTCCCGTGTTTCGCGAAGGGTTCTCGTTCAGCCTGACCAATTTTTCAGTGCATGTCGCCGAGGAATGCAGCGGGATCCGGTCTTTCCTGTCGCTTATCATTACCGTTCTTGTCGCGGGGCATTTCTTTCTCCGTTCCTTCTGGACGAAGCTGGGGATTGTCGCGTTTGTCATTCCGTTGGCGATCATTAAGAATGCCTTTCGCATCGTCGGCTTAACGTTGCTGGCCAACTATGTGGACCCGGCGTACATTACCAACAGTGTGCTGCATAGCAGCGGAGGGATTCCGCTGTTTGGGCTGTCGCTGGTGGTACTGTTTTCCTTGATCTGGCTCTTACGACGTGTCGAACAGCGGATGGGGTACGGTACACAAAAGACGTGCATAACCAGTGAGGGGTAAAGAGTGAGGGGGGGCACTAGTTGAGAGTTGTGAGTTGAGAGTTGAGAGTTGAGTGTTGAAAGACGTAAGCGTGAAGGGTAGCTCGAAACCCGAAACCCGAAACTCCGGAACGAATGACGAACGGCGTAAAGGATGTGGATTGAATGTCGTCTCAACCGAACGGCGTGTGGACGATTGATCCGCTGCGAGACGATCGATGGCCTGATTTCGTCGCTCGGCATCCGAAAGCGACGGTGTTTCACACGCGAGGTTGGCTGAAGGCGCTGCAGGCCACCTATGGATACGAACCTCTCGCCTTTACGACCTCGGCCCCATCGGATGTGCTGAACAACGCCATTGTCTGTTGCGCCGTCCGCAGTTGGTTGACCGGCCGGCGTCTCGTCTCCTTGCCCTTTTCCGATCACTGTGAACCGTTGGTCGAACGGTCGGATGTCATGCAGACGCTCTGTACCCACCTTGAGTCAGTGGTGGATCAGGGCGCATGGAAGTACATCGAAATTCGATCGGCCGATCCCATGATGAAGGGCCTCGATCGCTTTACTGAGGGCGAGGCCTATGTCCTGCATCGCCTGGATCTTCGACCTGACCTGGATGCCCTATACACATGTCTTCATAAAGATTGTCTCCAACGAAAGATCCGCCGCGCAGAGCGTTCGTCCCTTGAATATATAGTGGGGCGCAGTCCTGAACTGCTCCGCGACCTGTACGGATTGCTTCAACTCACCCGTGCTCGCCACCACGTTCCCCCACAGCCGTTTGCCTGGTTCCACCATCTTGTCGCATGTGCGGGAGAAGCGGTTGCGATTCGTGTGGTGTATCGGGATGGGCGTCCTCTTGCCGGTATGCTCACTCTCAGGCATGGGAACACCATGGTCTATAAATACGGCGGTTCCGATACCGCCTTTCATCAGCTCGGGTGTATGCCGTTTCTCTTTTGGCAGGTCATCAAAGAAGCCAAGGACACCGGTGCGGAAGCATTGGACTTGGGACGTTCGGATCTCGATAATCCTGGTTTGATGACGTTCAAAGACCGCTGGTCTGCAGTCCGTACATCGTTGGTGACTTGGCGGATGTCGGCTGAGTCGTCATCCGCGTTTGCGGAGAGTATGACCAGACGGTATGCTAAGCGGGTGATGGGGTATTTG
>JAOUPN010000315.1 GCA_029879905.1 Nitrospira sp.
CGGCGGAGTTGAGGCGGCAGGGTCATGACTGCCCGGACAAAGGCCTGTCGTACTGCGGTCGCATGATTGGCCTTCAGCGGAGGCAGCAGGGCAACCCACGTCGTGTGTCCGAGAGTCAGCATGACACACCAGCGACAAGGCAACACGTACTCGGCAATGTATCCCCATTGCTATTAGGTCTCCTTAAGTCTAACATGTAAGTAGTTTCCATCAACGCCATTCATGTGCCTGACAGAGAGCAACCCAGGGAGGGCCGTGTGACGATAATTAAAAGCCAGTTTGCCCGGTATACATTGGCGGTGATGATGTTCGTTCTGGTTCTCAGTGCTCTCTCGATGATCTGGCCAGGCATCATTGCGCTGACGTTTGGCCTCTTCCTGCTGATCCAATCTTGCGGAGCCGAACAGGAGATCGCGATGCTGTCATGGGCCGAAGCGAGCAATTTACCGATTGTCTTCACCTCTCTTCGGCCATCCGGTGACTCGTTCGTGACGAGTTCGAGCAGCACCTTCGTCAGTCGAGAGCATTTCACTAGACTCTGGATCTAACAAGAGTCACGCGATTCCGCACAAAGCCACGGGAGGGGTCTGGGTTTGCACCCTTAGCTATCTTTCTTGCAACCAGCACCGACAGCCATTCTTTCGAGCGGCTATCCCGTTAAAGATTTAGGCGTGACGCTTGATCTACCTGCAAACTCAACACCCGTATTATACGGGTTGGACTACTTGCGGAATCCTACACGTTCACTGCCCATTCCACTCCATGGCAGAGGCAACGTTCCCCTTCCCCTCTGGCAACCTGACTCGGCTTCGGCTATGCTCCCACACCGATGGACAGCCCCCTCGATATCGCCTCCTATCTGGACCGCATTAGGGTTACGCAGACACCCAGAGCGGATCTTCACTCCCTGAAAACCTTACATCGGCAACATGTCTTTCTTGTGCCGTTCGAGAATCTGGATATTCACCTTGACCGAACTATCTCATTGGCACCCGAGGCATTGTTCGACAAGATCGTCCGGAGACGTCGCGGCGGGTACTGCTTCGAATTAAACGGCCTGTTCCAACTGCTGTTGGAAGCACTCGGCTTTCAGGTCTATTCGACCGCAGCGCGAGTCCTCTTCGGGTCTGACACGATCCCACCCAGAAGCCATCGGCTCTTGATTGTGACCCTTGATGGAACAGATTGGATGGTCGATGTCGGATTCGGCGCATTCGGCTTGATCGAACCTCTTCCTCTCAAAACCGGTCTCATACATGAGCAATTCACCGACCGATTCAGGCTCGAAGAGGACCCTCTGTTGGGATATGTATTTCAGTCCTATCACGACGGCGAGTGGCACAACCAATATGCCTTTTCACGCGACCTTCACCATCCCATCGATTTCACATTTGCCAATTACTACCACTCACATTCCCCTCAGTCCATCTTCACACAGAAGCGTATGTGCCAATTACCGACTCCTGAAGGCCGGAAACGTCTGGAAGACGCCACATTGTCTCAGACCGTCAACGGCATGACCACGACTCTCACCGTCGAAGATGAACAGGAATTCCTACGGATACTCAAGATACACTTCGACCTGGATCTACTATAGGCCATGACCCTGAACAGATATACGTAACACCCTCACGGCTTCCCGACCGTGGATTCCTGCAGAAGCGGGTGAAATGACCGATTTGCCTCGCACTCTCTGCCCTCACCCCTACAGGCGGAAATCTTTTTGGCTTCCCCTCAAGATCAGCAGACTTCTCACCGATAACGTCGTTGACTCCCAAATCAGGATACTCCTATGACGTCACCTGGCACAGCTACGGACTCCCCCCTTATCACCTCTATTCGTCCACGCCTTCACCGAAATCTCGTACCACTCTTGGACGAATCCAGCTGTTGTCTGCCAATCCTACGATCGACCTGCCAAAGCATCTTGCACCATATGGATCCACAGTCCAACGCAGGCAATCTGGCCCAAGTCATCAGCCAGGACCATGGACTCACCTGCAAGGTCTTGCAAGTTGCCAACAGCATCGCCTATAGCCCACAGCAAATGATCACCTCGGTCCCCCATGCCGTCAGTTGGTTAGGGTACGACAGCATTCGCTCCCTCGTGGCCGCGGCGCATCTTGTCGAACAACTGCAACATTGGCCGACCCGCCAAAAAGAATTTCACGCGCTGATCGCCAAATCTCTCCTCTCCGCAACCTTCGCCAACGAACTGGGAATATCGACCGGCTATCCTCAATTGGGGGAATTATTCACCTCCGCACTGCTCTACTCAATCGGAGATTTGGCTATTGCCTACCAAGACCCTGCACTCTTCGAAGCGCTCGAGGCCATCTCACGGAAATTCACCAATCCTGATACCCGCATTCTTCAAGAAAAGCGCCTTATCGGCATCCCTCGGTTGACCCTCGCCCAGGCATTGGGCCAAATGTGGATGTTGCCGGACGACCTTATCTCGCTGTTTCGCAACCATGAAGCCTTACCCATAGGTCGATGGAACGGCGGGTTCTCCACCTATCGAGGAATCGTCGTCGGCTCCATTCAACTGATCGAGGCTATGACCGATCCTGCGCTCCCTGACCCTATCGAGGATGCTCGGCGCACACTGTTACGGGGCAGCGGACTCTCTTCCGTTTCATTTACGGATTTCATGACGCGTGCGACTGATCGTGGACGTCAGCTGATCAACTCCATGGGATTGGCACTCCAGTTTTCTGATGGAGCCCAGGAGGCAGCATCTGCCACTGAAACTGATGAATCCATTGAGATTCAATCTCCATCAGAAACAACCGTCAGAGAACAACCATCGACGCCTCATACTCATAACCTGTCTGCCGCCCCCATTCATGCCATGCCGGTTGAGACATTACAGGCCTTTCAAGTTTCACTACAAACTGCGGAGGACTTGAATGACCTTCTTCACAGATTTGTCCAATTTCTGCATCGGGATGCCGAATTCGACCGCGTCGGTCTGGCTCTCCTGAATCAAAACGACAGCGACCTGCTTGTGGGCCGTCGTGCAATTGGTGTCGCCCCCCTGGCTCCCTACCTACGCTCGATCTCAGGCTCACTCAGCCGAGAACATCACTTTTTCCTTTCGATACTTAAACAAGTCGACCCGCTCTTGATCGACGATGTTCCCGCACGCACGACCGGACGTATCAAACAGGACTTTCTCAAGGTCTGGAAACCGACTTCGGCAATCTTTACGCCGTTACGGGTGGGGATGAAGCCGATCGGCCTCGTATACTGCGACCGAGGAACGAGCGGTCAACCGGTCATGCCTCAAGACCTCCAGGCCCTGCAACTGTTTTTTGCACAGATGACCATCAATCTGAATCGGCTCTCCGACATTTTGTAAGCGGAGCCCCACGACCTACCAGCCGTGGCCCCTTTTGAGTCTTCGGCGACACCTCGGCGAGCCTACTCCGCCGAAGCAGCCTTATTAGCCTGCGAAGGCCGGGCGCCGAAGCTTCGGTACGCCGCCCATAGGCTCCGGCCGACGGGTCGGAGCACACCCGCTACTCACTCCTCCACGATTTTCCAGCTATGGCTTCCTCCGGAGGTGAGTGAATCGCCAGACAGCCCCCCCCCCTCGACTATACGAGCAGCAACGAGACGTCCTCACATCATCAGCCGACACAACACATCGGCTTGCTCCCCCTCATTGACAGAATCATCGGAGAGCCGTAGCTTATGCGGCTTCTGAAGTCGGACATCAGTACAGGAAGGTGATCGCCATATGAGAGACATCACACCGTGGCTTCGAGAACTCTATGAAGAGGATACTCCACGGGGCATTCGCTTCCGCTATGGTCTGGTTCTGTTCGACTTAGCCGTCATCCTGTTCCTGATTGCATCGTCCTTCTTTCCCCAAACCGACCTGACTGAAACTCTTGATCTGGTATTTGGGCTTGTCATCCTGGCCGATTTTTCCTCCCGTATGGTGATCAGTCGTTCACGACTACGTGAGCTGACGCATTTGTCCGGCATCGCCGATGTCGTCGTCATTGCCTCCTTGCTCGCTCCTGTCGTGGGTGAAAATTTGGCGTTTTTGAGAGTGGCTCGATCTTTTCGATTGCTACGGTCTTACCAATTGATTCATCGCCTCCGGCGCGACTTCACGTTCTTCAACCAGCACCAAGACATCGTCTTCGGGATTCTCAATCTCGGCATTTTCATTTTCATTATGACGGCGCTGGTCTACGAGACCCAAGTCCACACCAATCCGGCGATCATGAACTACGCCGACGCGCTCTATTTCACTGTCACAACCCTGACGACGACAGGATTCGGGGATATTACGCTCCCGGGTACTTCAGGCCGGCTGCTCTCTGTTGCGATCATGATTTTCGGCGTATCGCTGTTCATTCGTCTCATCCAAGTCATATTTCGCCCGGCAAA
>JAOUPN010000317.1 GCA_029879905.1 Nitrospira sp.
TCGCGTGATCTCGGAATGGATGTGGTTCTACCTCACCTTCAAACCCGGCGCGCGGTTGATCTTTGATCAGCCGGACATGCCTCGCCAAGAACCGAAGGCAGGCGATCAAACTCCCTCGATAAAAGAAGCCGGTCCGGCGAACCAAACGGGATCACCCCGCTTACGGCTGCTCAAGAAAACGGCCAATGATGGGTAAATGGGTGATCAGAGTATGTTCACCCACCTCCACAGGAAGCCACGACTGCCTGGCCTTCGTAGCTGAACTGTTTCGGCGAAGTACGCACAAGCCGTGGGGATCCACAAAGGCATGATCAGTCAACGGCTTCCTCATTTTTTGCTTTTATCACATCTCGCAACGGCCCGGTAGATTCGACAAAACCCATATCTAATGGGCTGGGACGAACAACTCTGGTACATGTGTCAAACGACCGATTTCGACCCAAGGCCGAAGTACATGACCGACCGGTACCAGGCAGGGGCGTTTTACGCCGATCCCCATAAGAACCCGTGATACCTGGCCGATGGGCCATAGCGCATTGCACCACCGTCGGAGATGGGATATGGTTCACGATCATTGACGGTGTGTGACGCGGATAGAACATGGCAGATCCGGTTCTTATGCAGAACGGCCGAAATATTGTTGGGCCTACTAGAGCAAGTGCAAACTGCTGCATCCATAAGTTGCCATTTTTCTTCCTGCGGTTGAATGATTTTTCTCACCCGTATCGCACCACGCGATGCACAGCCACCCAAGGAGAGCAATTCGATGCCAAATGTATCCAGTGACGCGATAGCGGGGCTCCAATCAAAAATTAATGGGCAGGTCGTCACTCCCCAGGATGCGAACTATGATGAGGTTTGCACCATCTGGAATGCCATGATCAACAAACGGCCGGCAGTGTTCGTGCAGTGTGCCGCCGCCGATGATGTTCCGGTGGCCATAGGTTTTGCTCGTCAACACGGTTTGGATATTTCGATCCGCGGTGCCGGCCACAACATCGCGGGCACCTCGATCTCGGACGGCGGCCTGGTGATTGATCACTCGAAGATGAAGGCAGTCCGCGTGGACACTGTCCAAAAACGCGCCTACGTCGAGCCCGGTGCGACGCTCGGTGACTTCGATGCGGCGGTGCAGGCCCACGGTCTGGCCACACCCATCGGCATCAACTCCACGACGGGTATCGCTGGTCTAACCTTGGGTGGAGGATTCGGCTGGCTGACGCGCAAGTACGGAATGACGGTCGATGCGCTCTTGTCCGCCGATGTAGTCACCGCCGACGGCAAGAAGCTTCACGCCAGCGCAAGCGAAAATGCGGACCTCTTCTGGGCCCTTCGCGGCGGCGGTGGCAACTTCGGTGTGGTCACACAATTCGAGTTTCAGCTCTACCCCGTGGGTCCCGAGATCACAGCAGGCCTGATCGTATTCCCGGCGGCGGAGTCCAAGCAAGTGCTCATCCGCTATCGCGACTACATGGGTTCAACGCCGGAAGACTTCAATACGTGGGTGGTGCTGCGAAAGGCGCCCCCGTTGCCGTTTCTCCCCGAACGCGTGCACGGAACCGACGTTTTGGTGCTGGCCGTATTCTGTGCCAGTGATCCAGCGCAGGCCGAAAAGCTCATCGCGCCGTTGCACGGGTTCGGTGACCCGGTGGGAATGCACGTGGGGGCAATGCCTTACATACAGTGGCAGCAGGCCTTCGATGCCCTGCTCACGCCGGGTGCCCGCAACTACTGGAAGTCGCACAATTTCACTGAGCTTCCGGACGGTCTATTTGACGCAATGATCGAGTACGCCGGCAAACTCCCCTCGCCGCAGTGCGAGATCTTTATCGGTATGATCGCAGGTGCACCCAATCGCGTGGCCCCCGACGCCACGGCCTGGGGCAACCGGGACGCCAAGTTCGTGCTTAACGTGCACGGGCGCTGGGATGCCGCATCGGACGACAAGAAATGCATCGAATGGGCACGTGCCTTTTTTAAGGGCTCCCAGCCCTATGCCTCGGCCGGTGCGTATGTGAACTTCATGACCGAGGAAGAAGGTGGCCGCGTTGAGGCGGCCTACGGCGCCAATTTCTTGCGGCTCCAGGCGATCAAGCGGAAGTACGATCCGGAGAATGTGTTCCGTAATAATCAAAACATCAAACCATAAGCCGCAACTGCCTACTGGGAGCAGAGGGACGTGATAGGCCGAGCGTGCAGGGCGCGGGGCCTCTATTCTGTTGCTGATCGCCATGACGGTCCAGGGGAGCAGTGCGGGCTGAGGGCGCCCCAGGTAGCCATGCTCGGCATCGCGCATGACGGCGGTGCGCGGCAGGCCATCCGCACGGATGGTCTGTTTTGGTCTGGTCGATCCGCAACCCGGGCAACCCTGGCTGTTCGATGCCACGCCAGATTTTCACGACCAATTGCACATGCTCGATTCGCCATCTGGTATGGGCCGGCTTAACTACGCGTTACATGCCATGTTTCCTTGTTCCCAATTCCGCTAACCAGTGCTTGATCGCGAAAGACAGAGGGGGCAGACACCGTAGATTTGTCCTTGGTACCTTCACTGCGGCCAGCAGCTCAATGCCGGACCGTCAATGCGGCAGAGTTGAGGAGCGCGTTATCACGGTGCGACCTTAGAGATGAACTTCTGCATGTGGCTGATGTCCATCCGCGACCCAAGCCGACATTGGGCGGGTCGGCTACAATCCTACAGAGATCGACCTAAAGCCTAAGCCAGTGACCAGTATCCCTTCAGAGAAATTCAGTTCAGTGGCCGTGAGCACATTATTGCTAACGCTTGTTGCGATGCTGGCCTTCGCAGCCAATTCTCTACTATGCCGCCTCGCATTGGGACAGGAACTCATTGACGCCGCAAGTTTTGCCACTGTAAGAGTACTCTCGGGCGCGGCGATGTTGATCATCATCGTGCGACCTCGCTGGCGAGTCCGCGGCCGCACTTCGACTGACTGGCGTTCTGCCGCCATGCTGTTTACCTACATGGTCTTTTTTTCCTTCGCGTATCTCTCACTAAGCGCCGGAACAGGCGCATTGATTCTGTTTGGCGCAGTTCAACTGACCATGTTTGTCGCCGCGCTCCGATGCGGAGAGCATTTTCGGTTAGTGTCATGGGCCGGATTAACCTTGGCCTTACTCGGTCTGGTCTATCTCGTGTCACCGGGCCTCACAGCGCCCGATCCGATTGGTGCCGGCCTCATGGCTATCTCCGGGATCGCCTGGGGCTTCTATTCACTGCTGGGTAGGAACGCGGATGATCCCTTGGAAGCTACTGCAAATAATTTCATCTACTCGATGCCCTTAGTGATCATTGTCAGTTTATTGTTTATTAACGAGTTTCACATTTCTTCGACTGGCCTGGTTTTGGCCGCGACCTCTGGAGCTATCACCTCTGGTTTGGGCTATAGCATATGGTATTCAGCATTGCGTGGTCTTACGGCTGCACATGCAGCCACAGTACAACTGTCTGTCCCGGCAATCGCTGCTTTCGGGGGCGTCGTGTTCCTCTCGGAACAAATTACCCTACGACTTCTAATAGCCTCTATCGCAACATTGGGTGGTGTATCGATCGTGCTGGCTCAGCGGGCTAAGCGACCTGCAAACTTAACCTGACTGTTTGCTAATGTCGGCTATTGGCCGGATGCTGACGGTCCCAAAATGAACATTTATCGTCCGTTTGGGCAGATCGAATTGCCAATCTCATCATAAAACAGAGACGCATCTTGTATTCCAGCATCATGACTTCCCGCCTATGATAATCACCCACCGTCGCAGCCTAAAAGGTTGTTTCGGCGGAGCAGGCTCGGCGAGGTGTCGCCGAAGACTGAAGAGGGGCCACGACTGCTTGGCCTTCGCAGCCGAATTGCTTCCAGCCTTCGTAGCCTGTGGGCTACTTCGGCGGAGTAGGCTCGGCGAAGTAGGCGCAAGCCGTGATACTCCACCGGCTGATGGCCGTGATCATGCGTACCATGGGTCGATGAACCCGAATTCTACAGTTCAACGGTGGGATTGTGCGTGAAGGGCCAAAACCCTTTGTACGATAGGAACAGACGGGGTGACGGAGAACAGCGGGGCATGCTCACGCCTGTGTCGATGCCTGAGGCACAAAAGCGGGCATCCAGGTACTCGGACTTCCTGGATGCCCTCTAGAGACACGCGGGAATGACAAGAGGCCCAATGGCAACTGCGCATTGCAGGATGAACAGCCCGCCATGGACTCGCCAGGACTACACGTTGGTTTTGGTTATGCGGGAAAAAGAGGCCTACCCGATCGACACGGCGCCGCCTTTTGTGTCGATGGTCTGGCCGCTCTTGGTCTGCTTGGCGATCTTCCATTCGTTCGCCGACACTTCGAGGATACGTCCCTTCATCGTGCAAAACTCTCCCCGTGAAAATGACA
>JAOUPN010000318.1 GCA_029879905.1 Nitrospira sp.
CGCGCTACAAGCCGTCAGACTTAGACCATGTGGTGGCCTCTGCTCATCTTCGGTTCAAACGAATCAACGGTGCGGATATCGACGTGCGCGGCTGGCCGAAGATTACGACGCCCAAAGAACAGGGAGCATGGATCAAGGAGTATTCGGACCATGGATTGCTGTTTCTGACGGTGGAGAAAGTGAAGAAGTAGGGGTGAGATGCCTCTATTTTGGCAAGCGCATAGAGTTGTGAGCCGTATAGGCACAGGGCAGACCGGTATGCCGAGCCGGCAAGTGGGAGGCTCTTCGACGGGTCTGTCCTGAGCTTGTTAATAGGGCTTAGGGCGAACGGACTCATAAGTCGGCGTGAGAATAATGGCGGTGGCCTATCGATATATGTGGTTGGCAGTAGTCGCTGAGACAACGGCATCAGTCGGCCTGTCATTGAGACATTCAGCAAAAGGCTTGGTGATTATTCATCACGGATGAGAGGATGGGGATATTCATTGGCATCGATCTGAATGATGAAACCGGTGAGGTAACGGTCGGTATGTTGGTGGTGAGTACTGTCGGAACGGCGGTTATCGTCAAGTAGAGAGGAGGTTCTGTGCCGCGGCTTTCCAATGCCGAATATCTTGTCCTGGGGCGTCGGATTGTGATGCTGTTAGGATCTGCGATGCAGGGACCCCTGTCTGATCGATTGCGTGAGTTGGCCAGGGCCTATGACCCCGGAGTCAATGAGGCGATGGTAAGTGCCGAAGTGTTTCTGTTCAACAAGTATTTGCTGGTGCAGGCCTGCGCCGGGGTCTTTCCGACAGCAGAAGTAGACTATGTTGTGGGTGGTCTGGTTGCGGCCCTGAATGAGCGGGCGGGAGAGCTTGAGTTGAACTCAGAGCGGCAGCAGGCGATGGAAGGGGTATGGCAGGCGAGGGCACGCGAGTTTGAATCGGCGTTCGTGCGAGATCGGGAGTATGTTGTCGGTCAGGAGTCAGTAGGTGTTGCTTGGGAGCATATGATCGACCAATTTTGCCGAAATGTGAAGGCGTTGGACCATCCCCCGGATATTTGGGCCGGTGCCGACGGTCCATCGCATCTTGCCGGCCATTCCGTGACGGAGGAATTTGATCGTATGCGGGCGGCTCTCGGCGAATTGAACCGGACTCACTTTAATAGAGTCGAGTGAACATCTATTCGATGTCTCTCACCCCAAAGTTCACCCGCTTTCGCAGGAAGCCACGGCTGCTTGGCCTTCGGAGCCGAGCGGATTCGGCAAAGTAGGCGCAGGCCGTGGGGCTCCACAGATCCTTCTCAGCTTCCTTGAAACGCCTCCCTCGCTTCCCGTTCCAGAGCCTCGCCTCTTCCGGTATAGCGTGGCGAGAAATGAAAGACGGTGAGGTCACGGACATGGGATTTACGCGCCATCAAGCCGGCTTGTCGTGCAGTTAAGTGATATCGATCATAGGCTTTGGCGGCATCGGCATCCAGGTAGGGTGACTCACAATAGAACATATCCGCCTCGTGGGCGAGTGAGACGATTTTTGATTCGTTGGTTTCGTCGTAACGCGCATCGACGACATAGGCAATCTTCTGCCCTCGCGAGATAGTCAAAAACCGCTCCTTGATGTCCCCCAGCACACATTCGCGATCTTCCCGACGGTGCTCGTCATAGAGCGCCACCGTGAATCTGAAATTATCGGGCTTGCCTTGCCGAATATACTGTTTCACGTCTGAGAGCCAGGCGCCGATTCGTAGGCCGGCTGCACGCAGCTTCTGTGCATTGACATTGATATGAAACCGTTCTTCCAAGGCATAGGCGAAGGAGGGGATCTGGTGGTTCAAGGCGACGGCCTTGACGACAAACATCGGGTCTTCCAGCAGAATGAACGGATGATCCCAGGATGACCGGGTGCGGGAACTGACGGTAGGTGAAGTTGCTTGAAAGCCGTTATGCGCGTGAAAGCACGTCTGTTTGGTCGTCTCACGATGGAACTCCATGACCTCCAGCGTGAGCGGATAGCCGTCGACGAGGTTCCAGGTATAGCCGCGGAGTTTGCCCTGCACATTGTCGATAAGGCCTGGGGGGCCGAAGAATCTGAGAGTCTTTCCTCTTGCCAAGGCGATGCGCAGCAGTGCATCGAATCCGATAAAGTGGTCCATATGGGTGTGGGAAATAAAGATGTCCGCGGCCCGTAACAATCGTGTGGGCCCCAGCCCGTCATTCCGTCCAAGATCAAAGAGCAAGGCTCGCTTGGACCAGCGGACTTCTACGTAGACACCGGGGTCTCCGAAGACGTCATTGACCAGGTAACTGGAAAATGATGGATTCATGTCCGATCCGTCGCGCTGATGGAATGAAGGTGCCGATCACTGTCGGACGGCTTTTCGCGCATCCTGTTACACCACGTGACTCAATGAATCATATTCGAGATGTGTCGACTACTCCAATTGGAGATCGTACCGATCCAATGTCGTGGCTTTATGGCGCGCGAGATTGGAGAGCGATTTATTGTAATCAACGGTCGCACGCAGCTCGTTGGCTTGCGCCGTGGCTAGGTCTCGCTGGAAGTCGAGCACGAAGCGGGTCGTGCTCAGGCCGACTCTCAGTCGTTCTCGTTCGGCTTGGAGCTGCTTTTCAGCCATGATCCGTGCGGATCTGGTGGTTTCGATACGCTTAAAGTCGGTTTGTACGCGGCGCACGGCCTCACGGACACCGATGATGACCTGTTGGCGTATGCTGGCCAGGGTGGCTTCGGCGTTCTTGGCTTCCAATTGGCGTTTGTTATAGGCGCTGATGGCTGCACGGTTGCCGAGAGGATAGCTCAAGACTAATCCGGCCCCGTAGTTGTAGAAATCACCGCTGAAGTTTTTGGCGACAGAGTCGCCGTAGTCTTTGCCGAGTCCGGACAGCCCGACCGTTCCTTGAAGAGAGAGTGTGGGCAGCAGTTGGTTACGGGCGAATTCTCGATTGATCTCACCCGAATCAACATGTTTCTTCGCCTGGACGATCTCGGGTCGCTGTTCGATGGCAATGTCGATCGCTTCCTGAAGGCTCAAGGGTTCAAGGATCGTCAGCGGGACATCGGTAGGCGTAATATGCACATCTTGCCGGAGGCTCTCTTCTCCAGGGTTCAATAGTCGGCGAAGTTGGTCTTCTTGATCGTGGATGACCCGTTCGGCCACCAACACCTGTTCGACACGAGAGGCCATGGCGGCTTCTGCCTGTAATACGTCGACGATGGACATGATCCCCGCCTTCTTCTTCGCGCGGTTCGAGGCCAATAATTCTTCGGCAGCGGTGAGTGCGGCTTTGGCCACGATCAGGTTTTCATTCGCAAAGACAAGTTCCCAATAGGTTTGTTCGACTGAGGCGATGACCGTCATGACACGGTCGCGGAACACATGATGCTCCACCGCTGCATTATTTTGAGCAACCTTGATGAATGTTTTGTTGATAGCAATGCCGGCATTGCGCAACAGCGGTTGGGTGATGGTCAAGGCCAAGCCTCCCGTCCAGGAGGGATTGAATAAAAACCCGCCGGCAACGTTTTGGTTGAGGCTGGATCGCGCCGGGCTGTAGTTCAGGTCGATATTGCCGCCGGTGATCAGATTTTGCGTGGCGTCGAAGGTGACCGAGTAGTTTCTCTGGTCAACGAGTGTAATATTATTCAGTGCGCCGACCGTTCCGCCGAAGACCGGACGGTTCAGCGGGCTGGCAATGCGATTGTACGTGGTGTTGAGGCTTAAGGTCGGGTCGAACTTTGATTGCTCGATAACAATGTCGGCCAACCGGCTTTCTCTGGTGTGACGGCTGATGCTGATGTCGAGATTGTGCTCAAGCGCGCGAAGCGCCGCCTCGGATAACGAGATGGTTTCCCGTGGCGTTGCGGTGGGTTCCTCGAATTCCTCTGCCGCCCATAGAGGGAGCGGAGTTGAGAGGACCCATATGACGGTCGCTACGACCGCTGTGTGATTCAGACAGCGATTCACAGTTTTCAGATCCATGCAGGTCTCCTTGGATCGACATATGCGATGTGCCCATACTATAATCTTTCGCGAAGGACACTGTCATGGGGATTGTACTCGCAAAGGTCATCACGTCGGTAGGAGGCTGTCGTCTGCAGTGGAGCAGAAGAGGGCTGTCCTTGTTCATAGCGGTCACGCTCTGCTTGACGTCATCCGCATGGGCGCAAAGTACGTCCGGCGTGCGGGCGTTCGGTGGAGGCGTGGCTCCGTTGTCTAGACTTCCCGGAGGCAGTCTCTACATCGACAACCAGGGCACACAGGGTTTTATGCGTACGCCTGGCCAAAACTTCGAGACCTATAGTTTCCGTAATCCGTCTACGGGACAAGCCTGGAGCGGAGCGGTCGGGACGTTGGGGCCGCAGTTGTCGATCGGTCT
>JAOUPN010000319.1 GCA_029879905.1 Nitrospira sp.
GCTTCGAGAGGATCTTCGGATTGTCGAAGGAGCGCCCAATGCCGATGGCTCGCCGACATGGATCGTCGTTGATCCCGTTCGGGGGAAATATTTTCAGATCAGCTGGGATGCCTACCAGATGTTGTTACGTTGGAAGGGACGGACTGCAGAGGCGATGCTGTCCGAAGTGCATGCGGAGACGACGAGTCAGGCCACACAGGAAGATCTTGATGCGCTGATGCAGTTTTTACACGGCAACCATCTGTTGCGGGATCTTCCTGTAGGAGGATATCGAGCCTATGCATCCCAGGCGGAAGCCGCAAGGCCGAGATGGTTACCGTGGCTCGTCCATCACTATCTGTTTTTTCAGATCCCGCTGGTTCGGCCGGACCGGTTTCTTCGCACGACGCTTCCGTATGTGGAATGGATATTTTCACGGCCGGTTGCTTGGATAATCGCCATTCTCGGCCTGGTCGGCCTTCATTTGGTTTCACGCCAATGGGAGGCGTTTGTCACCACGTTTCTGTATGTTTTCACCCCCCTAGGGTTCGCCCTCTCCATCTTTTGCCTCGTGCTTGTCAAAGTGTGTCACGAATTGGGGCATGCCTACACAGCGGCTCGCTATGGTTGTCGAGTTCCCACGATGGGTATGGCGATGGTGGTCATGGTGCCGATGCTCTATTCGGATACTTCCGACGCATGGAAACTGAAATCTCGCGGCAAGCGGGTTGCTATCGGGGCCGCCGGCATGATCGTCGAATGTTCACTCGCCGCTATCGCGATCTTTGCCTGGAATTTCCTCGGCGACGGTATGGCGCGGAGTTTCGTCTTTATTATGGCGACGACAAGTTTGGTGACCGGGCTTGGGATCAACCTAAGTCCGTTCATGCGATTCGATGGATATTATGTGTTGGCTGATTGGCTAGGTATTCCAAATTTGCACGATCGTGCCGGTGCGTTTGGACGGTGGCAATTGCGGAGACTGTTGCTCGGTCTTGACCTGCCGATGCCGGAATCGGTCTCTCCGTCGCGCCGCCGGTTTTTGGTGTGGTTTGCTTGGGCGACCTGGGCCTATCGCGTCACATTATTTCTTGCCATAGCCTTTGTCATCTATCATTTTTTCTTCAAAGTGCTCGGGGTCATACTCTTTGCGGTCGAAATCGGGTGGTTTATCTTGCTGCCGATTGTACATGAGATGAAGGTGTGGTGGAGCTTGCGACCGATGATTATCAAGCAGGGCAGGGCATGGGGGGCCGGCGTGGCACTGGTTGCACTGGTTGCCGTGCTGTTCATTCCGTGGTCCGACCGTATCAGGCTTCCGGCAGTATTGGAGTCGACGCCGCATGCCACACTCTATGCTCCGGAATCTGGCCGTATCGTCGAACTGGACATCGGAGAGGGACGGCAGGTTGCGGCAGGGGACACATTGGTTGTGTTGGAGTCCCCGATGCTTGAAAAAGATATGGCGGTGACGAAAAAGCGCATTGAAGTCGAACAATTGAAGAGAGTGCGCCAGTTCGCCGATCAGCAGGAACTCGCGCAACATCACGTGACAATGGAAACGTTGAGAGCCCATCTGTCGCAACTTGAAGGGTTGCAACGGCAACAACATAATCTCTCACTGATAGCTCCAATAGCCGGGGTCGTGACCGATAGGGCGGATGCACTCCATGCCGGACGTTGGATCAACAAAGAACTGCCACTCGCCTATGTGATCGACCCGGCTGGAGAAGAGGTGCATGCAGTCGTGCCAGAGACGGATGTGGGGTACCTGCAGACAGGGCAGTATGCGCGCTTTATCCCCGAGGGGCCTGAACGGCCGATCTTGAAAGCACAGGTTGTCCAGATTCGGGACATCGATGAGAGCGCATTTGTCGTGCCCTATCTTGCATCACTGTACGGTGGTGATGTTCCGGTTCGGGAAGATGCCGACCACAAAATGAAGCCGGAGACCTCAGTCTATCGCGTAACCTTGGCGCTAAGCGGGGCGCCTCCTCAATGGAATCAAGCCGTGAGAGGGACGGTGTTGGTAGAGGGTCCCCGTATCAGCCTCGCCCGGCGATTGTGGGAAGAGGGAGCTCGTGTATTCATTCGGGAAAGCGGAGCATAGACGTACGGATTCCCCTCCTTCTGTTTCTTCAATGCCAAAGGTCTCAATCCAGAAAATGATCACCTCGGACGCAAATTGCACCTGAAGTACGGATTCCCCCGCCTAGGCCGCATCTATCCAATTGTAAAACCACGAGAATTAACTTCATGAAGTGGCATTGCCCTTGCAATCTTATAGGGTGTTGTCGAGTTTTGACCTATTTCCCCCTGTCTCTCGCGCATGAATAAACCCCGTAAAAAAACACCCGCTACGACTGAATCGTTGAAACGGCCACGTCGGACTTCAGAAACATTGAGGAAAGCGATATCCAACGGTCCAGGCAGAAGACTATTTCTATCACTAGAATCACGGATCATGTTTGATGGGGCCGCTGTGGCGACGACTGGCGCGGTAGCGGCGCAGCAGGGCGATCAACAAACTGATTCCCCGTCCGCACTTGATGATGTGAGCACCGTCGATATCGCGTCAACTTTGTCTGACGGTGAGTCCTCTGGTGATGATGGAGATGCCGCGCTCTTTGATGCCCTTGCCGCACTGGATGCATCCGTAGCCCGCCGGGAAGTCGTATTTATCTCGCCCAGTGTTCTGGAATATCAGCAACTACTTGACGGGATCAGCCCCAATGTCGAAGTCCACATTCTCGATCCTACGCGCGATGGTGTTCTTCAGGTTGCGGAGATATTGTCTGGGCGTACGGACATCGATGCCATCCACTTAATCGGTCATGGTTCTGAAGCGGACATCCAGTTGGGATCAAGTTCGCTGACGCAGACATCAATCAGTACCGAGTATGCTGAGGTATTCCAGCAAATTGGGAAAAGCCTCTCCGCAGAAGCAGATCTGCTGATCTATGGCTGCGACTTCGGTCGTGGAGCGAATGGGCTGACGGCGATGCAAACGTTGGCTGTGCTGACGGGTGCGGACGTTGCTGCCTCGGATGATGCGACGGGACATGCCGATCTTGGCGGCGACTGGATTCTCGAGCAAGAGATCGGACAGATCGAAACCGGCGTCGTTGTGGATGGAGAGGCTCAGGATATCTGGAATCATATTCTCGCCAAGCCGGACATCGACCTCAACGGAAGTACCGGCGGTTTTAATGTCACCACGGCGTTCACAGGGCAGGCGCCGGTCAACATTGCGCCATTAGCTACTCTTGCAGACTCTGATGGAGACAGTATCCGCAGTTTGACGGCATTGCTGGGAGCCCTGCCTGATGGCAGTGCGGAGTCGCTTTCACTCAATGCTTCCGCCGATGCCGCTGCGAGCGCGAACGGACTCACCGTGAACTACAACGCCGGTACCGGAGAGCTTTTGATTACGGGGGATGCCACGGCGGCGATCTATCAGACGATCCTTCAAGGCATTCTCTATGACAACACCAGTGCGACGCCTACGACGATCAATCGATCGATATCCGTTCAGGTGATCGATTCAGCCGGAGAAATTAGTGTGACTCGAACCGCAACGGTCACAATCACGGCCAACAATCCGCCGACGGCGACAAATCTGAGCACAGCGGAGACCTATATCGAAGATACGGCACTAAATTTGACGGATATCGTAGTGACGGATGTGGACAGTACGACGGTGACGGTGACCTTGGCGCTGTCGGATGTGGGGGCAGGGAGCTTGAGTACGGGGGCGAGCGGGGCGGTGACGTCAACGTATGACGCAGCGACAGGAGTATGGACGGCAAGCGGGGCGGTAGCAGACGTGAACACTCTATTGGCAGGCGTGACCTTCACGCCGAGTCTGAACTACAGCAGCAACTTTACAATTACGACAAGCGTGAGCGATGGAGTGGCCCCCGCGGTGACGGGGACGAAGGCGATGACGGGAATCGCAGTCAATGATGCACCGACAGGGGTGACGCTGACGAATCAGGTGACGACGATTGCGGAGAACACGGTAATCGGGGCGGGGTACAAAGTGGCGGACATCAGCGTGACGGACGATGCGCTGGGGACAAACACGCTGAGCCTGACGGGGACGGATGCGGGGAGCTTCACGCTGGTGGGGAGCGCGCTGTACTACACGGGGGCGAGCCCGGACTATGAGACGCAGGCGGCGTACGCGGTGACGGTGCAGGTGGATGACGCAGGGGTTGGGGCGACGCCGGACGCGAGCGTGAACTTCACCCTGGCGATCACGAACGTGGACGAAGTGGCGCCGACGATCACGTCGGGGGCGACGGCGGCGGCGCTGGCGGAGAACAGCGGGGCGGGGCAGGTGGTGTACACCGTGACCTCGACGGACGCGGAC
>JAOUPN010000063.1 GCA_029879905.1 Nitrospira sp.
GGTTTCCCATTAGTCTTGGATGTGAAAGGGTGGTCGGTATTGGTCATCGGCGGAGACGAAGAGGCCGCTGAAAAAACGCAACGGTTACTTGATTCCGGAGCCCGTGTGTTCGTCATCAGCCCGGTCATGAACGAAACGCTTCGACAGCTTGCGGCCTCGGGAAAAGTGATTCATCGTGGGCGGCATTTTCGTGACACGGATCTTGAGCAGGTAGTCCTCATCTTGAATACGATTCGAGGGGACCGCGATTTTGCCAGGATGCTTTTGGATAAGGCGAGAGAGAGGGGAGTTCTTCTCTGGTCGGTTGATTTTCCTGAGGCGTCCAGTGTGACGATGCCGGCGGTAGTCGCCTCCGGTCATGCGAGAGTCGCGATCAGCACGAGCGGAGTCGCACCGGCCTTATCGGGCTTTATGAAGGAGGACCTTGAGCGGGTCTTGGACAGCGAGTTCGCTTCGTTTGTCGAGTGGCTGGGAGAATTGCGGGAACAGGCAAAAAAGGATGAGCCGGATGCCGAGAAGCGACGGGCGCTTCTTCGTGAAGCTCTGGACGGATTTCGTCTTTTGGGGAAGGTGCAATATCCGAAGGTCTGGCATGATCGGCAGTCCTCGAAAACGTCAGGAGTGAAGGGTGAGGAGTGAGGCGAAAATCGGTGAAGAGTGAGGGGTAAGGCGTGAGGGGGTATTGACTTGGGAGTGGAGAGTTATGGGTGTTGAGTTTTAAGTTTTGAGGATGAAGGGCAAAGGGCAAGAGTATATGGGGAGCGACTCGAAAACATGAAATCTCAGGCGTAAGGGGTGAGGAGTAAAGGGTGAGGGGCGAAGAAGATGAGGATGAGACCAACGATATGAGATGCCGAGAGGCTTAGGCCTGAAGGGAGATGAAAATGGTCTTGGTGGAATTCAGTATGTCGCCGTTGGGTAAGGGGGAAAGTGTCGGGAAGTATGTGGCTCGATCCCTAGATATCATCGACAAAAGTGGAGTGCCGTACCGATTGAATCCTATGGGAACGGTATTGGAGGGAGAATGGGACGAGGTGTTCGGTGTCGTCAAGCAATGTTATGAACGGATGAAGAAGGATTGTGGCCGTATCTCTTGCACTATGAAGGTGGATTATCGCAAGGGACACAAGGGGCGATTGGAGAGCAAGGTTGCGACAGTCGAAAAACGGCTGAAGCGGAAGATCAAACAGTAAGCCGGGTGTCGTCGGTTTTGGGTTTCGAGTCGCGGGTTTCGATCGGCCGGTTGTGAGGTTCAAGCGGCAAGGCTCAAGTTGCAGTTGGGGGGGGAGATTCAGAGCCTCGAAACGAGAAACCCGCAACTCGAAACTCGAAACTCGATACGGAGACCCTTGACAGTCGTGCGACCAGTTCAGTAATATCCGAGCGCCTTTAACGCTCATCCAGCGAGGTGAGCAAGGAGTGGGATATGATAAGCGGGCCGGCATGTGCCGGGTTTGACAATGTGACCTTCTCGCCGTGTTGTGGTGGGGAGGTTTTTTTATGCCCAAAATTGAGCACGCCGTTGCCGGAGCTGTGAAAGACACTTACGATGACCGAACCTCCTGCTACTCCAAAAGACCGGGCAGATGAAAAGCTGATCATGGATAGCGGCGATATCGCCCGTGCCTTGACCCGCATCGCCCACGAAATCGTTGAACGGAATAAGGGTGTACAGGATGTGGCGCTGGTGGGAATCAGGACCGGCGGGGTGCATTTGGCTCACCGCTTGGTGAAGCGCATCCACATCATCGAGGGCGCACAGGTACCTATCGGCGAATTGGACATCACATTGTACCGTGATGATCTTGCACTGCTGAAAAATCAACCGGTGCTGCGGAAGACGTCGGTGCCGTTCGATCTTGCGGATAAGGTGGTGGTGCTGGTGGACGATGTGTTGTTCACCGGAAGGACCATTCGCGCCGCGATGGATGGCTTGATGGATTTGGGACGTCCCGGGGAAATCCAATTGGCGGTGTTGATCGATCGCGGCCATCGCCAGCTGCCGATCAAGGCCACGTATATCGGGAAGAATCTTCCCACCTCTCGTGAGGAAAAGGTCCAGGTCCTGCTGGAGGAATATGGTGAGGATGACCGAGTGGTCATCTCCAAGCCGTGAAACGGAGGATGCCATGGGTCTGAAGCGCAAAGACCTGCTGAGCTTGGCTCCCTTGTCGGTGGACGAAATTGCGTTGATCCTTGATACGGCGGATTCGTTCAAGGAAGTGACGGGCCGCGAGATCAAGAAGGTGCCGGCTCTCCGCGGCAAGACAGTCGTCAATCTCTTTTTCGAACCCAGCACGAGAACCCGTACCTCGTTTGAGTTGGCGGCGAAGCGACTGAGCGCGGATGTGATCAACTTCGCTCAGTCCTCGAGCAGCGTCGTGAAGGGTGAGACGCTGCTTGATACGGCCCGTAATATCGAAGCCATGCAGGCGGATATCATCGTGCTGCGTCATTCCTCGGCCGGAGCGGCTGAAACACTGGCCCGCGGTGTGAGATCGGCGGTGATCAACGCCGGCGACGGGTGGCATGAGCACCCGACCCAGGCGCTGCTTGATCTCTATACCATTCGAGAGCGGGGACTCCGGTTCGAAGGGCTGCGGGTGGCGATCGTCGGTGATGTGTCTCATAGCCGTGTGGCCCGATCAAATATCTATGCGCTCACCAAGCTGGGAGCCGAGGTACGCCTGATAGGACCGGCGACGATGATGCCGTTGGACATCCGGCAATTGGGAGTACAGGTTTATTACAATATGGATGAAGGGCTACGCGGCGTGAACGTCATTATGATGCTGCGCCTTCAACTGGAACGGCAAGGCCGGGCGTTGTTCCCTACCATTCGCGAGTATGCGCGGTTATACGGATTGACCGCTGAACGGGTCAAATTGGCCGATGCCGGGGCGATTGTCATGCATCCGGGGCCGATCAACCGAGGGGTGGAAATTGCACCGGACGTTGCGGACAGTCTGTCGTCGGTCATTCTTGATCAAGTGGCCAACGGCGTGGCGGTGCGAATGGGAATCTTGTATCTCATGTCCGGAGCCGGATAGGGGCGCAGTGGAAAGGAAGAAGGTGACGCAGTGCCGATTCTGATCAAGGGCGGTCACGTGGTCGATCCCGGCCGATTTTCCGGTAGGGGCGATGTGTTGATCGATGACAAAGGAACAATCGCAGCGGTGGGGTCGGGGTTTCAGGTTCCGGCCGGCTGTACGACAATTGATGCGCAGGGGTTACTGGTCTTGCCGGGGCTTGTCGATCTGCATGTTCATTTCCGGGAGCCGGGATTCGAATATAAAGAGACCATACACAGCGGGAGCGCCGCAGCCGTCGCCGGCGGGTTTACTACGGTATGCTGCATGCCGAATACGAATCCGGTCAACGACAATCAGGCGGTGACGGAGTTCATGGTGGAACGGGGAAGGTTGGCCGGACTTGCGAATGTCTTGCCGATCGGCGCGATTACGAAAGGTTCGGAGGGAAAGGAGTTGGCGGAGATCGGCGATCTTCGGCGGTCAGGCTGTGTGGCGATTTCCGACGACGGCCGGCCGGTGATGAATAGCTTGGTGATGCGGCGGGCGATGGAGTATGCGCTGGCATTCGACCTCACCGTGGTCGATCATTGCGAAGACCTGCATTTGGCTGAAGGCGGGTGTATGAATGAAGGGTTAGTGTCTACGGAACTGGGGCTTCCGGGCATTCCCTCCGCGGCTGAAGACGTCATGGTCGCGCGCAACCTGTCTCTGTCGGAGTTGACGGGGGCGCGATTGCATCTTGCCCATATCAGTACGGCCGGATCGGTGCGGATGGTGCGGGAAGCCAAGGCTCGGGGGATTCGGGTCACGGCGGAAGCCTGTCCCCATCACTTTACGCTGACTGAGTCGTTGGTTCGTGGGTACAACACTCATGCAAAGATGAACCCTCCGTTGCGGACCGGTGAGGATGTGCGCGCGATTAAAGAGGGACTGCGAGACGGCACGATCGAGGTGATCGCAACGGATCATGCACCTCATGCGACACAAGAAAAACAACAGGACTTTACGGAGGCACCGTTCGGAATCGTCGGGTTGGAGACCGCGCTTTCCTTGACGCTGGGATTGGTCGAGGAAGGGGTGTTGACCTTGGAGCAGGCGGTGGCCAAGCTGACGTCCGCTCCGGCTGCCGCGTTTGGTCTCAAGAAGGGAACGTTGGCGGTCGGCGCAGATGCCGATCTCACGATCGTCGATCAGCATGCGCAATGGGAAGTCGATCCCGGCAAGTTCCGGTCGAAAAGCCGGAATACTCCGTTCGTCGGATGGAAGGTCAAGGGGTCGGTCAAGACGACCATTGTGGGAGGACGGGTGGTATACGAAGCCGGATCGGCGGGTGGATAGGCTCGTGCGCGGCATGTCGTACTGGGGGTTGGTCTGTTGTCTGACCCTTGAATGGATGGCTTTGGGTTTGTGGGTCGGGGGAATGGCGGTGTTGGTCGGCGCGGTCATTCCTGCAGTATTCAATACGTTCGGTGGACAGGATTCCGGAGGAGTATTTCTGACGCGAGCCTTTGAGGGCTACCAGCGGTTTGTGCTGGGAGCGGTCGTCGTCTTGTCCGTCGGGTCCTGGTATCGCTGGTGGACCCGGGAACCGGCCGTGGCGGTCGGGCGGTGGGAGTTGCTGGTGATGGGCGTGATGGTCGTGATCGCCGGCCTGATCATTCTGGTTCTGCATCCCAAGGCCGCCGCGCTTCAAACTCAGGCGTTTGCAGTGCAGGGAGATGCAAAGAAGGCTGCCTTGGAATCGCTCTTTCATGTTTTGATGCCGATTCGTATCTTGTATATGGTGACGCTTGTCTTGGGGATTATCTTAATGGGAATCAAAAGCAAACAGTCGCTTCAGCGGACCGGAGTGCCGGCATGAGCAAAGCCTTATTGGCATTGGCGGACGGCACGTGCTTCGAAGGCCGGGCTCTTGGCTACGACGGAGATGCCGTCGGCGAGGTCGTGTTCAACACGGCGATGACCGGGTATCAAGAGGTATTGACCGACCCCTCTTACAAGGGACAGATCATTACCATGACGTCTCCCCATATCGGGAATTACGGAATCACGCCGGAGGATACGGAATCTCGCCGTGTGTGGGCGGAGGGGTTCGTCGTGGTGGAGGCCAGTCGGTTGGCCAGCAATTGGCGGAGCACACAGACGGTTCATGAATACTTATCGCAGGCAAAGGTCGTGGCGATCGAAGGGCTAGATACGCGGGCGTTGACCAGGCATTTACGGGAACATGGCTCGCAGCAGGGAGTCATTACGCACGGTGGATGTGATTCAGCCCGCGCCGTTCAGAAAGCGAGGGAGGCACCGGGTATCATCGGACGAGATTTGGCGGGAGAGGTCACCTGCGAACGTTCCTATGGGTGGGAGAACGGGTCCGGAGCATGGCTTCCTGATGTGGACGGTCGTAGTCATCCTGCAGAGACTCGGCGGTCTTGGTCGGTTGTTGCATATGATTTCGGCGTCAAACACAATATTTTGAATCGACTCGTGGATGTCGGGTGCCGCGTGACGGTGGTGCCGGCGTCGACGACGGCAGCTGAGGTCGAGGCCTTGCGGCCGGACGGGATTTTCCTCTCCAACGGTCCCGGCGATCCGGAAGGCGTTCCGTATGCCATGAAATCGGTGCGGGAATTGATCGGACGGTATCCGATGTTCGGTATTTGCCTCGGACATCAAATTTTGGGGCTGGCACTGGGGCTTCAGAGTTACAAACTGAAATTCGGCCACCATGGAGCCAATCATCCGGTGCTCGATCTTCGCAGTAGAAAGGTTGAGATCACGTCGCAAAACCATAATTTTGCACTCACGATTCCTCTGCCGTTCGATGAGGTGCCGAATGATCCGCCGACGGTCGAGACCGAGTATGGCGCGCTGGCGATCACCCATCTGAGTTTGAATGATCGGTCAATCGAGGGGATGGCTTGCGCGAATCAGTCGGTGTTCTCGGTTCAATATCATCCTGAGGCTTCTCCGGGGCCTCATGATTCGGCCTATCTGTTTGAGGAATTTGTCCGACTCATGGAGACCTATCATGCGTAATCGGCTTGTCCTAGTCTTGGTCGTCGGGTTGTTGATGTCGGGTTGTACGTTCAATTTGTCTCTGTTCCCGGGCCCGGGACCGCTGAAAGAAACCCAGGTCAGCGGAAAGGGGAAGGCAAAGGTTCTGTTGATCGACGTCTCCGGTATGATCAGCTCACAGGAGAAAGACGGAATTGTTCCCTCTCCCAGTCCGGTGGCCAGATTGAAGGAACAGTTGGTCAAGGCGGAGCAGGACGACGAGGTGAAGGCGATCGTGCTGAGGATCAATACGCCTGGCGGTACGGTGACGGCGTCGGATATCATGTATCATGAACTCAAGTCCTTTAAGACGTCCAAGAAGATTCCGATCGTGGCCTCGATTATGGATATGGGTACGTCCGGAGGCTATTACATCGCCGCTGCTGCAGATGCTGTCTTGGCGCATCCTTCCTCGGTGACGGGAAGCATCGGTGTCATCATGCTGACCGTCAATGCACGAGGTTTGTTGGAAAAAGTGGGCGTCGAAGCGACGGCGGTTACCTCGGGGCCGCGCAAGGATATGGGGTCGCCGTTCCGCGTGATGACGTCGGAAGAGCGGGAGATCTTTCAAGGCCTTATCGATTCGTTTTATCAGCGTTTCTTGACGGTCGTGCAGGAAGGCCGGCCGAACTTGCAGACGGAGCGGATCAAACAATTGGCCGACGGTCGGATTTACACCGGGGATCAGGCGAAAGCTACGGGTTTGGTAGATGATATCGGGTATCTGGAGGACGCCGTCGAGTTGGCGAAGAAGAAAGCGGAGATTGCCGAGGCTCGTGTGGTCACCTATCGACGTCCCGGCGAATATGCGGGCAATGTGTACTCCAAGCTTCTGGTACCGGGGCCGTTGGCCGGTTTGGGCGAGATGGATGTGATGGCGTTTGTTCGGGGAGGTACGCCGCAATTTATGTATTTGTGGATGCCGTGATGTGGAGGGGCCGGATCAGGCAGTCGGTTTAGAGGGGCGAAGTGTTCAATGGCACAATCAGCTGATTTCCGGTTGACACGAGTACTCTCGTCGACGATAGGCCGGCGTGCGTTGATCGCCGGTGGGGCTCGGTGTGCCGTCGGACTTTATGGTCTCTTGAGTATGGGGGCGACGGCCGGACTGATCTCCGCATTGGCCGGTTGCTATCGGGCTCCGGGAACCGCGCGCGACCAATTCATTTACATCTCCGAGGAAAAAGAAATATCCATGGGTGTCACCGCATTCCATGAGGTGTTGCGCAAAGCTCGATTGAGCGACGATCTCGACATCAATGAAATGGTCAATCGTGTGGGCAGAAAAATCGCCGCGGTGGCCAATAAGCCCGAGTATCAATGGGAGTTTGCGGTCATTCAAGACGAGCAGATGGTGAACGCATTCGCCCTGCCTGGCGGTAAGGTCGCGGTCTTTACGGGGATTCTCAAGTACACCAAAAACGAAGACGGTCTGGCGACGGTGATCGGCCACGAGGTGGCACATGCGCTGCAACGTCATGGGGCCGAACGATATAGCCGTGGGATTCTTGAGACGATCGCCCAAGTCGGGGCTTTGGCGGCAGGCGCCGCCGCCGGACGGCCGGATGCCGCGATCGCGGCAATGAGCGCCTATGGGGTCGGGGTATCGTTGCCGTTCGGACGAAGTCAGGAGTCTGAAGCGGATTTTATCGGACTCAGGCTCATGGCCCAGGCGGGTTTTGATCCTCGTGAATCGGTACCCTTTTGGGAGCGGATGAGCGGCTGTCCCAGACAGCTGATCGGGAAAGCCTGCTTTCGGGCGAAACAAAATATTCCGGAGTTTTTATCGACGCATCCGTCCGATACCACACGGATCAATCAGATTGAAGCCTGGTTGCCCGATGCGATGAAATATTATGAACAATCGGGAGCCGGCGAGCCGTCTTCGATTCCACGGGCGCCCTATCGTCCGTTGATCGGTCCGCTGCCGCAATCCGGCTGATGAACGGGGACTGACTGGAAACTATGCCGAAGCGAACAGATATCCGCTCCATACTCATGATCGGGTCGGGTCCGATCGTCATCGGACAGGCCTGTGAGTTTGATTATTCGGGTACCCAAGCCTGTAAAGCTCTCAGGGAAGAAGGGTATCGGGTTATTTTGATCAACAGCAATCCTGCCACGATCATGACCGATCCGGAGATCGCTGATCGCACCTATGTGGAGCCGATTACCCTGGACGTCGTCGAACATGTGATCAAGCAAGAACGGCCGGATGCATTGCTGCCGACGATGGGCGGACAAACGGCCCTCAATGCGACGATGGGGTTGGTCAAACGAGGCGTCCTGGATAAATACGGTGTCAGACTGATCGGCGCTTCGGCAGAGGCGATTCATAAGGCGGAGGACCGGGAGGCCTTCAAGCTGGCGATGCAGAGGATCGGTCTGCGCGTTCCTAAGAGCGGTACGGCCCATACTCGTGATGAGGCGATTGTGTTGCTGGAAGCCGTGGGTTTCCCCGCGATTATTCGTCCGTCCTTTACCATGGGCGGCATGGGGGGCAACATCGCCTACAACCGGGAAGAGTTCGTGAAACTGGTTGATTGGGCGTTGGCCATGAGTCCGGTAAGCCAGATTTTGATCGAAGAGTCGGTGATCGGATGGAAGGAATATGAGCTGGAGGTGATGCGCGACCTCAAGGACAATGTCGTGATCGTCTGCCCCATCGAGAATCTTGATCCGATGGGTGTGCATACGGGCGACAGCATCACGGTGGCTCCGGCCATGACGTTGACCGACAAGGAATACCAGCGGATGCGGGATGCCGCGCTCAGAATCATCAGGGAAATCGGGGTCGATACGGGCGGGTCCAACATTCAGTTCGGGATCAATCCCGAGAACGGAGAGATGGTCGTCATCGAAATGAATCCACGCGTCTCACGGAGTTCCGCATTGGCGTCTAAGGCGACGGGGTTCCCGATCGCCAAGATCGCCGCCAAGCTGGCGGTGGGGTACACGCTGGATGAAATCACCAACGACATCACCGGTGTCACAAAGGCTTCGTTCGAACCGACGATCGATTATGTCGTCGTCAAGATCCCACGGTTTGCGTTCCAGAAGTTCAAGGGATCCGACCCGACGTTGACGACGCAAATGAAGTCGGTCGGAGAAGCCATGGCGATCGGACGCACGTTCAAAGAAGCGTTGCAGAAGGCGATCCGTTCGTTGGAGTTGGATCTGAATGGGCTGGGTTCACGATTGGGACTCGATCTCGGAATATCTTCGGAAGTTGATCGGGAAGACCTGCTGGAAAAGGTCCGCCGGATATTGCGCACACCGACGCCTGACCGCTTGTGGTATCTTGCGGACGGTATCCGATTGGGGTTGAGCACCGAGGAAATTTTTGCGATCACGCAAGTCGATCCATGGTTTATCGAACAGATTCGGGAATTGGTGACGTTCGAGCGGAGACTCGTAGACGGAGCCGCGAACGATGCGGATCTGTCGACGGATGAGCGGATTCGAGAGGCCAAGCAGTTGGGATTCTCGGATGATCGAATCGGGCAGCTATGCGGGGTTGATCCGTCGATTATCCGCAAGGTCCGGATGGAGTCCGGAAGAAACGGAACAGGCAGAGGATCCGTCACCTATAAACGGGTCGATACCTGTGCCGCAGAGTTCGAAGCCCATACCCCGTATCTCTATTCCACGTACGGTAGTGAGTGCGAAGCTCGACCGTCCGGTCGGAAGAAGGTCGTCATTCTTGGCGGAGGGCCCAACCGCATCGGGCAAGGGATCGAGTTCGACTACTGTTGTGTCCATGCGGCGATGGCGCTCCGGGAAGAAGGCATCGAAACCATTATGGTCAATTGCAATCCGGAAACGGTGAGTACCGACTATGACACGTCGGACCGGCTCTATTTCGAACCGTTGACGGAAGAAGATGTTTTGAATATTGTGGGGAAGGAACAGCCGATGGGTGTGGTCTTGCAATTCGGCGGGCAGACCCCACTGAAACTGGCGCTTCCGCTCTCACGAGCCGGTGTGGAAATTTTGGGGACGAGTCCGGATGCCATCGACTTGGCGGAGGATCGGGAACGGTTTCGGAGCCTGTTGGAAAAGCTTGGGCTACAGCAAGCGGAGAGCGGAATCGCGCGTTCAATCGACGAAGCGGTGCGTATCGCCGATTCGATCGGCTATCCGGTTATGGTCCGTCCGTCATATGTGCTCGGCGGGCGGTCGATGCAGATCGTGTACGGGCAGGCGGGATTGTTGGAGTATATGACATCTGCGGTGAAGGCGTCTCCCAAGCATCCGGTGTTGATCGATAAGTACTTGGCCGATGCCATTGAAGTCGATGCCGATGCGATTTCCGACGGCAAGACCGTCGTGGTGGCCGGTATCATGGAACATATCGAAGAAGCCGGCGTGCATTCCGGCGATTCAGCCTGTTCGCTGCCTGCCTATACGCTCGACGAGGCGGTGGTGCGGGATATCGAACGACAAATGCAATTGCTCGCACTGGAGCTGAAGGTGGTGGGCTTGATGAACGCCCAATTCGCCGTGAAAGATAAGACGGTCTATGTCCTTGAAGTCAACCCTCGCGGGTCGCGTACGGTTCCCTTTGTGAGTAAAGCGATCGGTGTGCCGTTGACGAAGCTGGCCATGAAGGTCATGCTGGGGCGTACGCTTGAAGAACTCGGGTTTGCGTCGGCTCCGCAACCGGCGCATATTTCCGTGAAAGAAGCGGTGTTTCCGTTCAACAAATTCGCCGGCGTCGATGTGCTCTTAGGGCCGGAAATGAAGTCGACGGGAGAAGTCATGGGCATCGATGAGGATTTCGGTTGGGCATTTGCCAAGTCACAGGCCGGTGCCGGTGCGCCTCTTCCGAAATCGGGAACCGCCTTCATCAGTGTGAAGGAAGGTGATCGATCTGCCGCATTGGATGTAGCCGGGCGATTACGGGCGCTGGGGTTTCAGATTTACGCCACGACGGGGACGGGCGGGTATTTACGGGAGCACGGCCTTGATGTCACGACGGTCAATAAGGTGAGCGAAGGGCGTCCTCACATCGTCGACCATATCAAGAACGGGGATATCGCGATTGTGGTGAACACGGTGAGAACCGCGTCCGCCCATTCCGACTCCATCTCTATCCGGCGTGAAGCGTTACACAAGGGATTGTCTTATTACACCACGATGCGAGGGGCGAAGGCTGCTGTTCTTGGCATTGAAGCAATCGTCAGGAAGGAACTGTCTATCCGATCCTTGCAGGAATATCATCGAACTTCTTTTTCCTAGGAGCGATGACCGTATGCCGACACCGATTACAAAAAAAGGATATGAGGCGCTGAGGGCCGAATTAGATCGATTACGGAAGGTCGAACGGCCTAAGGTGATTGAAGCGATTGCTGAGGCTCGTGCGCACGGAGATTTGAGCGAAAACGCGGAATATGATGCGGCCAAAGACCGGCAGGGGTTTATCGAGGCAAGGATCTCCGAGATCGAAACAAAGCTGGCAGATGCTCGGGTCATTGAAATCTCGGGGCGGGTCAGCGAGACCGTCGTGTTCGGTGCGACCGTCCAGGTGATCGAACAGGAGTCGCAATCAAAGAGGCAGTATACGCTGGTCGGCCAAGATGAGGCCGACATGAAGTTCAACAGAATTTCCGTCCAATCTCCGGTCGGTCGCGCGCTCATCGGGAAGCGGGTCGGTGATTTCGTCGAGGTGAAGACGCCGGTGAAAATGGTCGAGTACGAGGTCGTGGAGATTAAATTCGAGGAATTTTAGAGTGCCGTCGACACGGCCATTCATTACCCTCCTGACAGATTTCGGGTCACGCGATTGTTTTGTGGCCAGCATGAAAGGGGTGATCCTGTCCGTCAACCCCGCGGTGGAGATCGTTGATCTCTCTCATACCATTGCGCCGCATCAGGTCGATGAAGCCGGGTACTTCCTCAAATCTTGTTTCCAGTACTTCCCCGAGGGTACGATCCATGTCGCCGTTGTTGATCCTGGCGTCGGGACGGATCGCCGGGGATTGCTCGTCTCCACAGGCCGTGAGTTCTTCGTCGGTCCCGATAACGGCCTCTTCAGTGAAATTTTTACGCTCTACCCGTATGCCGACGTCCGGCGTATCGATAACCGGGATTATCGCTTGCCCACGGCAGGCTCAACCTTCGACGGTCGTGATGTGTTTGCGCCGGCAGCCGCCTGGTTGAGCAATGGAGTTCCGAAAGAATTATTCGGCCCTGTGATCCATGATCCGGTTCATCGGATTCTGATGGGACCGGCTTGGTTGGGGGAATCGCTTGTCGGGCATATTGCTTCGGTCGATCGATTCGGCAATTTGATTTCGAATCTCAGGCGTGAAGATGTGGAAGATGTACGGTCCCGTACGCAACATGCAAGGGTCGTGATTCATGTCGGGGGAGGGATGATCGAGGGGATCGTTGCCAACTACAGCGATGGGTTTCATGACGAGCCTCGTGCCCTATTCAACAGTGACGGATATCTGGAAATCTTTCTTCGGGAAAGCAGTGCTGCAGAGTTTCTCCGGCTCGACCGTGGCGGAGAGATTCGCCTCTCCGTCTCTGGATGATCGTCAATGGAAGGGATGGTCGATGTCGCCGGGCATGTAACCTTGCCGCGAGTAAGGAGTACAGCCACCGTGACTCTGGGGTGTTCAATGGATGGCCATTAATCCGGATCGGCATCGACGTTGCGCCAAGACACCGCCTTGACCCTCCGGAGAATGGCAGGGTATGCTCACGCGGTGTGGTATCTGTGTGTGTGAACGACGATCACCCGCCTTCACAGGAATCCATGGTGAAGGAGGATCTGCTTCCGGCCTTGGTAGCCTGTCGGCTACTTCGGTGGAGTAGGCGCGGCGGGGTATCGCCGAAGACTTAAAAGGGGCCACGGCCGGTAAGTTGTGGGGGCCATGGAAGCGGGAGAAAGGAACGACGTGGACGCCAATTGTGAGACACCTGAACAGGAAGCTGAACAGGAACCGAAGCCGGTTGCGGAGTATATCGTGGACTTGGTTGCCGGCGCGAAGCGGGCGTCAGGTAGGGTGGCGTCGTTGCAGACAGCGATCAAGAATCAGGCGCTGTTTGCCATGGCTGAGGCGCTTGAGGCCAAGACGGATGAATTGCTGGAGGCAAATCAGCAGGATCTTGATGCCTTTGGGTCCGCTCCCGAGAAGAAGGCCGTGGCGGATCGCTTGCGCCTGACGGAACAACGCATCGGCGACATGGCATCCGGTATTCGTGAAGTCGCCCAATTGCCTGATCCCGTCGGCTCGATGTCGTCGATGTGGGCCAGACCGAACGGGATGGAGGTGGGCCGTGTGCGTGTGCCGATCGGTGTCATCGGGATCATCTATGAGTCGCGTCCCAATGTGACGGCGGATTCGGCTGCTCTCTGTTTGAAGTCTGGAAATGTGTGTGTGCTGCGAGGCGGCAGCGAAGCGATTCATTCGAATCGCGCCATCGCCGCCGTTCTTTCTGAGGCGGCTGAAAAGGCCGGTGTGCCGGCCGGTGCCATTACCTTTATCGATCGGCCCGATCGTGAGTTGGTGCCGATCTTGTTGAAGCAGGATGCATTCATCGATTTGATCATTCCTCGTGGCGGCGAATCCCTGATGAAGCTCATTGCCGAGCATTCGACCATTCCTGTTGTGAAGCATGATGCGGGCGTCTGCCATATCTACGTAGATGTCTCGGCCGATCCGGCAATGGCGGAGGCGATTTGCGTGAACGCCAAGGTGCAACGTCCCTCGACGTGCAATGCCGTGGAAACCGTGCTGATTCATCAATCGATGGCCAGAATATTGCTGCCGAAGTTGGCGGAGAGCTTGCGGTCGGCTAAGGTGGAGATTCGTGGATGTCCCAAAACCTGCCAACTGATTCCGGAAGCCAAACCGGCGAGCGAGCAGGATTACGGCAAAGAGTTTCTTGATTTGGTCCTTGCGATAAAGATCGTTAAGAATATGGACGAGGCGATGGACCACATTGCTCGGTACGGATCGCGGCATACGGAAGCCATCGTGACGTCGGACTACAGCCGGTCCATGCGCTTTCTGAAAGAGGTAGATGCGAGCGCGGTGCTGGTCAACGTTTCCACACGTCTGAATGACGGCTATCAGTTCGGTCTTGGAGCCGAAATCGGCATCAGTACCTCGCGGATTCATGCACGCGGTCCGATGGGGCTTGAGGAATTGACCTGTTTCAAGTTTATCGTGTTGGGGAGCGGGCAACTCCGAGAATAAATGCCCTCTGATCCTGTC
>JAOUPN010000320.1 GCA_029879905.1 Nitrospira sp.
CTCTCCGATGAAGAAGGCACATTCGTCTTCCTGCCTCCACAAGATTCTCCACCGCTTCGCCACAAAACACAACCACTTTTTTCTCATGCCATACGTAGAATAACGGGGCACCTCTGCGGGGAGAAACAACTGGTGAGTGACAGTGGCAGAAACGCAGCGCGACTTCTGAGTGGTGGCAAGACCTGCCCTGACTCAATATAACCAAACCGCTCAATTCCCAAATGCAGACCGTGAGACTGCTACGGCGGGGAATGTTTTAAGGGATCTGTCGGTCGGCTGTGACACAGGCACCCGCACATCTTTCGCCACGGCGACGAATTCGCAATCATAGGCTGAACAGCCGGATTGCGCCGCAAGATTCAGCGCGTGATGCGAGATGACGGTGTACTCATAGCCGGTCAACCATTGTTCGGCCTCTTCGGTGATCACCGTTGCCCGTGAGACATCAAAGACATTAAAGGGGTTGGGAGCCTGTATTTGCAAATCTCTACCGCTTCTCAACTTTTGATTCCCGACCCCTTATTTTCCGACAGCCTCAGTAAACTCCTACGGCTGCGGGCTAAATGTGTAAGGAGGCATCACCTCCCAACCTCATGTCATGTTCTCATCACATCGATTCGTGCCATTTTTCCTGCTGCGCCTTCCAGTAGGCACTATCTGAAAACCGTCGTTCGCTCTCGTAGAACAGGCGTCGGGCCAGTTGATTAGATTCAAACACCCTTTGGACTTTCATCCGATACTCACTCAGTGCACGTTGGATGGAGACCGGATAAGCGAGACACTGTATCAGTGCCTCCCCTCCGCGAATGCCGCTATAGAGAGCGAAAAAGATCCCTTGGGAGGACAACGGGTCAAATGAAAGTGCCGCATCACCGACCGACAACCACGCGGTCCCTGCAACGCGTTCGCACATCCCCACACTCGCATCCACTATTTTCAAAGGTTGAGCAAGATGGTCCAACGACAAGGTATTCGGCAGGAAGTGCGCGTCATTCGCGCATTCCACAAATCGCTCCGGCTGCTTCTTCAGTCTCGATACCTTACCCGAAAGACCATGAAAAGCGGCGACCCGCAATCCTTGCGGAAGCCGTGCCGTGTACCACCATCCGTCTTCAATGCCCTTCACACGGGTGGTGTTATCAAAATCCTTATCGCCGTGGCGGAACCAGCCTACTACCGCTACTTGATCGCTTACCCGCTTTCGCCGCACGCCAAGCTTTGCACTGACAACCGCGGCCCGTCCGGTGGCATCTACCAGAAATCGGCCAGATAACATCCCTTTTCCTGCGGTCGTCACCAGCAGGTTCGCCCCATCTCCCTGCGATACGGCAGTCAATTTTCTCGGCACGAAGTCTACACCCACCGAAATCGCATAGCTCAGCAATGCTCTATCAAAACGATGACGCACAATATGAAAACCGCCGCCCTCTGGATCGGCAATTGCGTCCCTGTACGTCCACACATCGCTGCCCCACATTGAGGCATTCGCCACGCAAGGCATACATTCATCGCTTCTTAGAATGGCTGAGAGAGTTGGGATTCCCAACCGGCGCAGGAGGCGAAGTGCAGCCCCTGGTAGGGACTCGCCGACTTTCAACAGCTGTTCACTGGGCTCATCTAGCAGGCACACACGAAGCCCTGCTTGGCTGGCAACCGTGGCTGCAGCAACACCGGCGGGTCCTGCTCCAGCGACAATCACGTCATACGGCGCACAGTCCGTCAATTCTCTCTCATTTTGATGGTCAGGAATTCATCCCGTTGTTCTTCACTGAACCAACCAGCTTCGGCTAATAACCGGTCATGTGGTCCCAGTTCAGGATAACGTGTGGCAAAAAGCTTGTGAGCCACCTCCATTTCAGCCTGTTTGACGGCAGTAAGGTTCTCAACATATAAAAACTCGGGCAACCAATCCATATCTGCCGGCCGCGGCTTCGCTTCGAGGATGCCCATTTCCCCGAAATGCTGGATCATGTACATCATTTGCTCGGGCGCAGTATTTTGTGCGGGCAACTGCCGCAACCAGCTTGGACGATTATGGAACGAGGCGATCCGTATAGACATTGGTTGCTTCGTGTCACACAGAATTTCATAATCCACCAGGGTCAATACCTGATTCGGCACACGCGCTGGCCAGAATGTCGGCAGGTAGGGGTCGTATTCCATGTCATAACCTGAACGGCAAAATGCCGTATCGCCTTGCCATGGGATGGCCATCCAACGGGTCAGATCACCGGGCCCCTGATCGTACAGTGGTCCATTGACACGAAATACGTCGACTTGAGTCAGAGTGCTGCCGTAGCTTGGTTCGGCGACTCCACGAACTCTCGTTCGCAAACGGTATGGGGCCCGATACATGGAGGCATGCCGAATGGGCCAAGTCAACTCACAACCTGGGTGGAATGCGTCAGCAAGGCAGAAGTGCATGGCTGCCCGATCAAGCATCTCAGGCTGCATTTGCAGGTCCACAGCATCCAGCGTTTCCGGTTGTGGGGCATGGGCATCGTAATCACCGACGAACTGTCCCTTGACCCAAGCGCTCAGGATGTAATCGAAATACGGAGGCATGCGGAAATACGTTTGCGCCGCCACCTCAACGGCATTTGTCGGATCGGAATAACCAAACGTATCCCCATATATCGGTGGCCAAGCGGACATGGCCACGTCAGTCCCCGTCGCGGTTCGGAAGCTGTTGTAGATGGTTCTGCGAAGTTCTGCGTAGGGATCAGGATAGAGACTGCTTTCCGGAGGCGTACCCAATTTGTGCATCAATTGCGGATCACTAAAATTCATCGGCGCTCCCGCACCATACATCGCAAGGAACCCCTTGTTGACCCATTGAAGCTCATTCAACCGTTCCAAAATCGGGCGAACGTGATCCTGGAACGACACACGCTGCGGGACCTCCAAAAGGCCACTCTCAACGTAGAGACCTCGTAAAAGATCATCCAGATTACGAAACCCCGTCAAGTCAGGCGCATAGTTCGGCGGTGCCGCCGTGACCCACGCTGCATCGGCGTCGAACTCACGATCTCCAACGAGAACATGTGCTCTCACTGGGCCGTCCGACATATCGTCATACCACCCAGATGCATTGTTAAAACTGTTTGGTGCTGCGGGGTTGTAGACAGGCTGTCGGGAAGGGCTGCTCGAAATACCAAATCCAGGCAGGAACAACAACCGACCCACTGCATCCGTCCGTAGCTCGCCCAACGTCACCGAAGTACCTTGAAACTCGCCCGTCAACACATAGCTCGAATCGCTCATGCTGATCCCCATGATCGTCTTCTCGCCGGGATCAATGCAGAGTGCCGCCCGACCGCTACCCTTAACATCTGGATTGCGAAGCGGGACTGAGATGTTCTTTGTCGCAGGGAGGTCCATCGCCGCGTTGAATTCATACCACTGAGCCTTACGGTTGGCGACGTGCACGGACCACTCGATACTGGAATTGGAAGATTGCTGGATCTCAGCCACCACGTTGCCGTGCTTATCATATCCATAGACACGGAACCGAGCTGCCTGCCGCTTGATCGCACCACCGGCGTCACGGGAAGCGCCAAAACTCGTTCGCTTCGGGCGTAGTACCTCAGGGCCTATATAGTAGTCAGATGGGCTGTTACCGATACGCGCAACGCCAATGCCAGGGTGGATTCGCACATGAGTGATCTGTTCCATCTGCTCTTTTGAGAGAGCGTTAGGCTTCTCTTGCGCTGTGTGATTCGGGAAAGGACACTGCGGGTTCTGAATCTCAGGCTGGCCAGGTTCGTTGGGCTCCTGCATCGGCTGGCCATTCGTGTCCCGACGATAGTCGGCGCTTGTCTGGTAAATGCTCATGCGGGCCTCAGCGATAGTCCCGACCGGTGCATTCGCCTTCGGCACACGTCCGATATTGAATGCCAGCCAATCGCCGTAAATTTCTTGTTCCGACTGCTTGATATCTTGGCTCGCGCATTCGATGGTTGCGACCTTAACGGGCGGTGCCGCCCTTTCATCCCAAATGACGGTAGCACGGTCGAGCGGGAAGTGTTCGTCGATATAGGTCTGGCTGAATGTTCCGGGGTCAGGTCGCTTTTGGATGTAAATATCCAGCGTCGCTGGGCCCGCTAACAGACGCGCCGCCAAATCTTTACCGAGGAAATTCGGATCGTTGATATCGGGATCTATGGCAAACGTAGAACAACCAGGCCGCAGTAGGTACTTGCAGTACCCTTCGCCCAGTCGAAACGGCACCACACTCCACAATGGGGTTTCGAACACCGAGCGAATGGGTTTGGCCATTTGATCCAGGAGCGTATTGGTTACAGGAGAGTACTCTTGCACCCATTCATC
>JAOUPN010000064.1 GCA_029879905.1 Nitrospira sp.
GCAACGGGCTTTTTATGAAGATCGTCTGACGGGTGCATTCGCGCTGGAGCACATTTCCCAATCCGAACGCGAGACCAGACTGCTCGAACTTTGGCTCAAGCAGAGCGAGGAGTCTTCCCAAGACGAATCCTAAGCCAGACTGATTCAGCCGTTCCCGCATGACGGCCTGATCCGACCTCTATAACACTCATCCTGTAATCACCTAGGCGGCTTTTCCTGACGAGCTCCTGTTCCTGACAAGCAGATCAATTTCGCAGTCCAGAATATGGAGTAGTGAGAGGAGCTGATCGACTGACTTACGGTAGTTGGTTTGATCAAGCAGCCGATAGAGCTGCGTCGCGGACGTCCGCAATCGTCTGATAATTTCCCGTTTTGAGAGGGGGCTCTTCTCGATTCGCTTTCGCGCTTCAATCGTGAGCTTGTAGAGCAGCGCATCTCTCAGGAAGGAGGGATCTTGATTGTATTCCAACACCTGCTCAACATGGACCGTTCCTTCTTTGCCGGATGCCAACACATAGGTGAATCCCTCGCCTCCCAATTCCTTATCGATAAAGACTCTGGCGACCGGATCGTTGCCGCTTGGACGAATCTCGACCTTTGAATAAGGAAGCAGCATTGTGTCTTTTGAAGATGTTACCTGAAACACCTTCTTGCGGTTATTGCACGTTACCGATCGAATCTTCATAGTGCCCCCTCGGCGTCCAATTCTTCAATCAATGCACGAACTCGTCTAGACGCCTTCCCGATCATCGGTTGCGAGTTGTCCAAATCCCATTTCACGACGAGCACACCATCCCGATAGACATGCACATGACGGGGAGAATGATCGCCCTTCCAGGTGATAAACACATATCCACCTCGCCGCACCTTCCCCATGATTTAGTGTTACCGTCCGGGGTAGCACTTGTCAAGACTAGGATCGAAGCCATCACTGCACGGGCTCTCTCCGGCTGCCACTATTGTTCGTGTTTGTGGGAGGACGGGGTATGACAGACAGATTCGGTCGCTCTTTATTGACAGCCTATCGCCGTCGGCGGTACGGTTGTGACCACAAAAACACGCCATGATTAAGAAGTCGAGGTCGGCTGCGTTTGCCGAAAGGCAGTCGTGTCTGATGCCGTCGAGTCCTCTGCTGGATAATCATCTTGATGAGATCGTGGAGGCATCGGAGGAGATTTTAGGCCTTGTGACGATTCTGAAATCGTAGTCTCCCACCGATTCCAAGGGAGATGAATACGAAGGCCGTCTCTACGGGGCGCTCACGCATCTTGATCATCATGTAAAGCTTGCCATCAAAGAATGGGATCGAGTGGTGGATCGGATGCAGGAAAATTGAGGCATCTTAGACACAAGTCCCATTAATACTGGACGTTAAGGGATCGGACACCTTTGTTGGTCTCTTCGGTGGAGCGGGACGTCGGTCATATCGAGATGCACAGGGGAGCAGTCCGAACCCTTTCTTCCAACCGTCATGCCCCGTTGCCACCGGTGAAGTGAACACCCGGCTCTGATTGAATCAGGAGGGCGAGGCGCGGTTCAGTTACGTCCATGCTTATGCGGGAAAGCATTGCTCGTTTTGAGCGTCTCATCTCTGATGCCAATATGCACGATACGAGATCTAACCCCGTTTGCGACGCACCGGTTCGGCAACGGAGGATGCAGCAGGACCTCGTGTCCACGAAAACAGGGAGTCGGTCTCATTATGACATTGGGGGGAGAGAAAGGTAATGGCCCAGCCGACGCGGGCAGAATGGAATAGACCAGACCAACCTTGAAAAAGTAGAATGCTCTAATTGTTCACCTTCATCCCAGGCATGTTGCCATGACCAAAGTCCACGTAATTGCCAAGCGAGACTTTCTGGAATCTCTCACGAGCGCTCGCCCGCTAGCAGCATTAGCCGAATTGGTGTGGAACGGGTTCGATGCTCAGTCAGACCGAGTCCAGATTCATCTCGATCTAAACGAATTAGAAGGTCTCCAGAGTATCCGCGTTCGTGATTATGGAACTGGCATCGACCTATCTCAGATTGAGTCATTGTTTGGAAGCCTTGGTGAGTCATGGAAGAAAAATAAAGCACGCCTCCAGGGACGCCCCATGCACGGCAAAAGCGGCAAAGGCAGGTTCAAGGCTTTTGCCTTGGGCCAACATATTGAGTGGAACACAACATGCCTTCAGGATGGGAAGGCGTATTCCTACAAGATTACAGGTAATTTTCACGCACTAGACGATTTTGATATTTCAGCACCTACGGAAACTGAAGGTGCTATGACCGGGACTGAGGTTGTAGTGTCTAACATTCAGCAGAACTTCCGTTCACTCCTTAGCGAGTCCGCTCCGCTAGACCTGGCAAGAGTTTTTGCTGCATACCTGACGGAATATCCAGGGCTATCGCTTGAATATAATGGCATCAGCATCGATCCCAAGACGGCGCAGAAACATAGCGCCGATTATCATCTGGGCGATGTGGGGTTAAGCGATGATCGGAAGACCACTGTGGCAGTATCTATTATCGAATGGAATATGCCGACAGAACGTGTGCTCCACTGGTGCGATGCAAAGGGCATTTCACTGTACGAAACCGAAGCTGGGCAACAGATTCGGGCCCCTGGGTTTAATTTCACTGCATACATAAAGTCTGATCACTTTCTTGAATTAGACAAGCAGAACCAACTCATTCTTGAAGAATTGCATCCAGATGTAGATATTATTCTCAAGGTAGCACGAGCCAAGATTAAAGAGCATTTCCGCCGTCGGCTAGCCGAAGACCAAAGTAAGGTAGTGGCACGATGGAAAAATGAACATATCTACCCTTACGGAGAAGAGACTAATCTAAACCCTGTTGAGGAGGCTGAACGACAGGTATTCGATATCCTCGCCGTCAACGTACAAAGCTACCTTCCCTCATTTGAAGATTCCGACAAACAGTCAAAGAAGTTTACCTTCAGGTTGCTTGCCCAAGCTATCCACGACAATCCGTCCTCGGTTCAGCAAATTATTGGAGAGGTTCTTGGTCTAAAGAAAGAGGCGCAAGATGAACTTGCGGAGCTTCTAAAGAAAACCACGCTATCGTCCATCATCGGTTTTTCTAAGATTGTCGCTAACCGCCTCGACTTCCTCCTCGGCCTGGAGACGCTAATTTTCGATAAGGAGAATAAGAAGCAGCTACTTGAGCGAGATCAGCTACACAAGATTCTTGAGAACGAAACCTGGATTTTTAGCGAGGAATTTGGCCTCGCCGGAAGTGAGGAACGCCTGGATGAAGTCTTGAGGAAGCATCTGGCAAAGCTCGGCAAACGCGAGGATAACCCTGAAGCAGTAATGCTGGCTGATGAGAAAACAGGGCGTGTTGACCTAATGCTTCACAAGGTTGTCCAGCCACGAACAGGTGAATATGATTATCTCATTGTGGAGTTGAAACGTCCTTCCAAAAAGGTTGACTCAGAAGTTCTTAGTCAAATTGAAGGCTACGCAATGGCTGTGGCAAACGATGAGCGATTCCATGGTGTAAAAACACGATGGACATTTATTGCAGTCTCTAATGATCTTGACGACTTCGTTAAACGGAAAACTAATCAGCGCGGTTGGCCGATTGGAAAAGTTTATGACGATGCAGTACTGAATATAACCGTTTGGGCTAAGCCCTGGGCTGATGTCATAAACGATGCTCGCTCTCGACTTCGATTCTTTAGCGAGCAGCTTTCATATGAAGCGAATCGTGATAGTGCCAAAGCTTATCTTAAGAAGGCACATGAAAAGTTCATCCCGAACCTCGATCTTCCTAAGGACAATGAGTCTGATAAGGTCCCGCTATCAGCACCGTAAGGAGAAAAAGAAGAATGAGGGCCAGGGCTTAAAGAAATGAAAAGAGTTCGAGAAACGTTTGGAGTGCCTAAACGGAGTTTGAATGCCATCTGGTCATACATTTTGCGTCGTCGCTCGCCGCCAAACACCTAGAGGAAACCCTCGTTCGGTCTTTATCCTTGAGGCTGATAACTGGGATGACTTTGGTCACAAGGTGAACTTTGGTCTGACCTTCATCGATAAAGATGGAAAGAAGTGTGATATTGGGCCAGTTAAAATACTTCAAGGTGAGAGATCAGATTCCCAAGACTTTGCTGTCGCACTGACTACGCAGTTACCCACCACATTCTCGGAATTAGACGGCCATTTTATTTCCCTTGGGCAGGACGACGACTACTACAAGAACCTGCGGGAGCTATTCGCTGAAAATGTAGACGGTGTGCTCGTTGCACTAAGAGATATCGCGTGGCAACCTTCCCTTGCTGAACCCTTTGAAACAAAAACGGCGTTTCGTAATGCACTAATGCGAAATAATAGCGCACACCGCGCGAGGAAATTCGGCCGAGCTTGGGCGCTGGGAGACTCATTTAGGGAGCACCTATCATTTAGGTACTTAGGCAAAGTCGAGGGTGCTGGTCAGCCCATTGAGGTCAAAATTTCATTTGATGGAAACGATGCCTTGCCAGGTAGGGTCGTTGGCATCATAGGAAGAAATGCCGTTGGAAAAACTAGATTCCTCTCGAGTCTGGGTGAAGACCTCGCCCAGATCTCACGTACCTCCGCAGAGAGAATTGCTGAACGAGAAAGTCGGTTTCCAGATGGACGGCCACTATTCAATCGCATCATTGCAATCTCCTACAGCGCCTTTGACAAGTTTAAACGCCCAGCCGCTGAGGATTCAAGCAGTTATGTCTATTGTGGCATACGGAATGATAGAGGAGTACTCTCCCAAACCGCCTTATTTGACGCCTATCGTAGCAATCACTCGCGTATTCAGAATCTCAAGCGCGCCCAGGATTGGACCAGGCACATGCAGACAATTCTTGGCGACCTTAGCGGCAGTATGTCGGTTCAAATCGAGAATGAGATCTCAGCACCTAGCAATGATGACCAGACGCTATCATTCTTGAGTTCCGGTCAATCAATACTTTGCCACTTTGTCACGGCGCTCTTGGCTTGGATTCAACCGAACACGTTGGTGCTCTTCGATGAACCCGAAACACATTTACATCCAAACGCAGTTGCAAGCCTATTCTTGGTACTCACTGACATTTTAGCCAGCTATGACTCCTATGCGGTGGTTGCAACTCACTCCCCTGTAGTAATCCAGGAAATCCCGTCCAAACGGGTTGTCGTTTTTCGCCGAACGGGAAACATAACTGTGGCGGAGCCACTGGAATTCGAAAGTTTTGGTGAGAGCATAGCTGAACTCACGCGACATGTTTTCGAAACCATTGAGGTTGAGAGCCTATATCGCCGGACCCTTAAGGAACTTGCTAGGCATGAGTCGGCCGATGAAGTCCTAGCAAAGTTTGGTAGTGGACTAAGCCTTAGCGCACAGGCTTATTTGCTCGCTCAGTATGGTAGGCAACATTAAGTGAGAAAACTGGTACCCCTTTCCCCGCATCCGCTTTATGTCGCCAGATTTATTGAAATCCGGGATGGGAAGCATCGTGTAGTCCGGGGTAGGTTAGTCGGGATTCATCACCAGATTAGCACGCAATACCAGGCGCTCGAGGCAGCGGCAGCTTCAGCCTCACTTCAAACTCTTGTCCCTGATCCAGCATGTGCAGAAGTTAGTGACGCCCTACGCGCATGTTATGAAGGTCAAACAAAATCGCTGCAGGCCTTGAAAACCGCAATCAAGTCAACACAACCCCCCAGGTTACTGAAATACTGTCCAATGTGCGGGACGACACTCCCCAGAACGTTTGACCATTACGTGCCCTCCGCCCGCTTCCCAGAGTTTGCAGTGCATCCTCTGAACATAGTTCCTTGTTGTGCAGACTGCAATTCAACCAAATCAGATAACTGGCTCGATGCCACGGGAAACCGGCAATATCTGCATGCATATACCGATTCACTTCCTGAAGCCACATACCTCTATGCAACGATGCACGAGTTGTCGGGATACAATGCCGTTGGGGCGACATTTACTTTGGTCCGCCCAAACGCCATCGAAAACCTTGCCTGGGCACTAATCCAGTCTCATTTTGAGCGACTTCGTCTTCTAGATCGCTACAATGACCTAAGCAATGACGAAATAGCCGAGATTCTTGCAGACTCTCGTATTTACCTCAACAGTGGCGGGCAGAATGTCCGCGCATTTCTTACGAGTCAGGCCGCAGATCGAGAGGATGCTCATGGAAAGAACCATTGGAGGGCGGTACTGCTCAGAGCCATGGCTGGACATAGCCATCTTGAAAATTGGATCAATCCTAGCTGTGTGCCCACGCCGTAGGGCAGGATCAGGGCTGTGAAGATATTAGGGCCGCGTCCTGCAATCCAACATTAAGGAGGCACGGCCATTGGTAGCCCCTGGGGGGGATCCCTCTTGATGTTGGAATGAGAACCGAGGAGGCAGGTATCTAGAGCTAAACACGGCCTGAGTAGGTAGCCCTCGGTGGCGAGCGTATATAAGTCAGTGGTCAGGCCAAATGCCACTTCCGTCTAGGGTAGAACAGAGCGGAAATTTGTCTCGCCGGGCTGTATCCTCATTCTCAAGCAGCCCCCATATTAACCTGGCAACGCGTCCTTTATAGATGTCACCATGATCAAAAATAAAGGCACTGGCATCCACATTGTAAAATCGATCATTCGGAGGCATGTCTTTATAACAAAACTCACCATCGTTCGAAGCAGGAATTATGCCCTTTCCAATTGAAGATTCGCCACAAGCTCCTATAGCACAATATGGTCGGTTAAAGGACAAAGCTTCACCGAGAGGATACAGGAATCGATTAGCCCAGTCATTCTGAGAAAACACGGTATACATTTGGTACCTATGCTTTGCCTTCGTGTACTCGTTCAAGTTATATAGGCGGGTTCGTATGCCTTCTACAGATGGTGGTGACATGGCAGCTAGAAGAAGGATCGTGTTAACTTCCTTGTAGACATCAAAAAGCGAGCTATGCTTATTGGAAAATGAAGCAATCTCATCATCCAATACATGTCTCAATATTCTTCCTCCGAAACTATGTCCTATGACAGTTAACCTAGGGCGCAAAGAATTTTCGTCTTGGGGTATGTGCGAATCCCCTATTCTATTGAGGTGAGCGTTCGTTAGTATAGATGTCAGTGTGTTACCAACAGAAGAGGCTATGCTATCAGCTCTATTTCTTATGAGGTGGTAAGTAAATGGCTTGAAGACAGAGTCTGATAGATTAGGATTTACTGTTGAAGGCCAAAACACACCAATTACCATCAGGTCATCACTATTACTTAGACGATTTCGATTAGGCGCCTCATTGCCGAGATCGTAGATCTCCATTCCAATATTTCTGAACCGGCAGATAAAGTCCTGAAAATCGTGTTCTGCAAGTCCTATGGGTTTATCCCAGCCATGAACAATCACCACAACATGCTTATTAATACTGTCACTTAACAGAATATCTTTAACTGCGTCTCTGGCAACATTAGCTTGTTGCCGGTAAACAAGCTGGCCGTATTTGTCAAATTCTAAGGGGTAAAAAAACCTTTTCCCCACGTGCCCCTCATTGTCATTACTGCTGCCGTAACGCACTTCGCAAGGCAGGTGAGCCAGATCCATCGTTGTGTATCGTGAGCTACATCCCGCTAGGAGAACTAGCGCAAGTACAAACAGCCAAGTAAAGTGGGAATTCGCATTGCTACATCGATGCAAGCGGCGAACTCCCCCGAACTGACCTAATATGCTCTGCGACATTCAATGTCTCCTATTCACATATCTAATTACATGACCCATATGTGTCGGATGTGGGGCATGGCAGCACGACCAGGACTCATCAAAGTTCCTCACGTACGTGGGTGGTGAGACAGCCCGATTACCTTTTAGGACAGGAATTACCTAATTCCTGACAAAGCCAATCTCGAACGCGTTTGCGTGTCTTGTGTGAGGCGTCTCCCAACTTTCCGGGAGCCGTCCATGAGCCAATTAACGTGCTGTGAACTTTGGTTGGCTCTCCGTTCTCCTGGTAATCATCTTCCTGGATCTCTCCATTCCGAAAGCGGTTTGGGAAGCTCTGTATTAACCATTCATGTTGCCTCGGATCCGCAATGCAATCGGTTTTGAACCTGACGCCAAAAATCTTGGCAGAGCTCAGCTTGGCTTTGTCCCAATCATCCTTGGAGAGACCAAGAGAGGTCTTGTCCGCGTCGCTATGCCACCAGAAGCGCATGGGTAGGGCGGGCTGGGCAAGCACCACTGCAGCCACCTTTGGGTGGTCAAGCAGCGCCAGAGGAATAGGACCGGTCATGCAGTTGCCAATGATGCCGATGCGCTGGCCTGGATGCTGTTTCTCAATTGTCAGAACAACCCCGCGAAGCCAATTCACAATAGGGGCGCTGCCTTGCAGAGGGGTATCCCATTCTGAGGTGCCCCAATAGGCCCAATATCCTTTCCAGTATGAGGACTCGCCTTTCTTGCCAAACAGGAGTGGAACATAGACCGTAAAGTTCTTCGAAAGTTCCTGCGCATAGGCTAGAGTCTCTGGAGACAAACCAGGTAGCTCGTGGAGTAAAAGTACAGGTGGGTTAGAAGACTTGTTGTTGAGGCAGAACACTGAATGCGTAATTCCTGCGTAAGAGAATGGCTGTTTCTCAAAGCATTCTTCCCATCCTTCTGGTAGTGCCACCTCTTTTTGTGGGTCTGGCTTGCAGTTCATCGTGAGCAATGCCGCGGCACAGCCAGTTTGTATAAGTAGCAGCACAACTGCAGTTAATGGGAAGAGAGCTCGGTGTAATCTACGCATACTACTCAGAACTAGTTGCAGTAGTTAGCCTTTTTGCTACTAGAGCGGCCAGGCGAAGTTTGACAGCGTTTAAGGATCGATGCAAGTGCTGTAGTAGCTCTAGAGCGAGAAGGGTAATGCAGTAATCATTGACGAAGTGGAGTGGCATTTTGTAATCCAACATTGAGGAGAATGGCATGCTCGGTTGAATTTAGAGCCGGTGCAACGATCCTTGGCTATTCATCTATGCTTGCTCATGCGATGATCCTCGTTGGCGCACGTACCAGTGGATATCAGCCGAGGTAGATCCCCACGGAGCTTTCAAGTAGACTCGCCTCTTCATGAATGGCTGATCGTGGTATAGGAGGAGGCATGTAATGAACGAGCAAGATACGCAACGTGCGGTAGGGATTCTGAACAAGATTATGGAGCATGAATTGGCAGGCGTCGTGCGCTATACGCACTATTCCCTCATGATCTACGGCTATAACCGCATTCCCATCGTGTCGTGGTTGAAGAGTAATGCCGACGAGAGCCTGGCCCATGCGCACAAGGCGGGAGAACTGGTCACTCTGCTCGGCGGCCACCCGTCGCTGAAAATCGGGACGCTGTTGGAAACCGAGAAGCATGATGTCGGAGATATCCTGCGGGAAAGCTTGGAGCATGAGAAGGGTGCGGTTGATGCCTATTATGAACTCCTGAAAGTGTCCGAAGGCAAGTCGATTCTGTTGGAAGAATATGCGCGAGAGATGATCGTCGGCGAAGAGTTGCATCTTGACGAGGTAAATAAGATGTTGCGCAAGTCTGGTGACGTCGCACCGTTTCAAGCCTGACACGATGCTTTCACGGAAATGTCCGCCGGATTTTTGAAGGACACGGCTAAGGCTCAGGTTGAGCGAAGTCCGATCTTCTCCGGAGCTTAACCTGAACCGCAGCCGTGTTGACGTGTGTTGCCTCGACTGTATCGAGACATAGACATCTCCCTACTAATTCCACCCGGCGTTGACAGTGGGTCTCCTTGCCTGTAGTCTTCGACCGCCCATTTCGATCCCTATCCGTGGAGGCCGCTATGCCTAAGGTGTCAGAGATCGCACCGGACTTGTTCTGTATTTCGACCTTCGTGCCGGATTTCAATCTCCAATTCAATCAATTTTTGGTGCGTGATGAAGAGCCGTTGCTCTTCCATACAGGCCCCCGAGCCATGTTCACGCAGGTGCGGGATGCCGTCGCGACCGTGTTGGATCCGGCGACAGTCAAATGGATCGGCTTCAGTCACTTCGAGTCTGACGAATGCGGCAGTTTGCCGGAGTGGCAACAATTGGCGCCACAGTCTACGGCGGTGTGCAGTCTGGTCGGCAAGCTGGTGAGCGTCGACGACTGCATGGCTCTGCGTCCGGCGTTGGGGATGACGGACGGGGAGGTGCTGAAGACCGGGAAGTATCGATTCCGGTTTTTGCACACACCGCATGTGCCCCATTGCTGGGAGGCGGGGTTGCTCTTCGAAGAAACGCAGGGGACGCTTTTGTGTTCGGATCTGTTTCATCAGAACGGCGATGTGGAGGCGGTAACGGAGTCGGATGTCTTGGATCGATGCCGGCAGGTGCTTGTGGAGTATCAACAAGGGCCTCTGGCGAACTATCTTCCCTATTCGACGCTGACGGATCCGACACTGAAGCGGCTGGCTGATCTGCGCCCGAAGATGTTGGTCACGATGCACGGTTCAGCCTACGTCGGCGATGGTGCTCGCGCATTGAGGGATTTGGCGGTGATGTTCAAAGAGGTATTGGGTCCGGGGTCGTGAAAGGTAGAGCGGAATTTCTTGATTACGTGAACCTTGCAGTCAGTCCATGTCTCTCATCTATTGCCTGCCGGTGTGTTCTTCCTTGAACCGGTACCATTCTTCTGTCAGAATGCATCCCCGCATACGTTGTCACACCATGATGATCCGGTTGGCCGGTCCGGTATCGCGAAGAGGTCGGTAGGGATTCAGGCCATACGTCTGTTGAGTAAACGAGGAGGTCTCAAGGCATGAAGTTCCTTGCAGTGCATCCTGGTCCGTTGATGTACACAAAAATCTATCTCCGTTTGGAGCCGCTCGGGCTTGAGATGGTCGCGCAGGCGGTTCGCCAGGCCGGACACGATGTCCGATTGATCGATCTACAGGCTGATACCTGGAAAGACTACGAGGCGCTCCTTCGCTCCTGGAAACCGGATGTCGTTGCGTTCGGTTGCAACTATTTGGCGAATGTTCCCGAGATCGTGGATTTAGCGAAATTGACCAAGCAGGAACTGCCGAATGCGTTTGTGTTTGTCGGCGGGCACAGTGCGTCCTTCGTGGCGAAAGATTTTTTGGAGCATGCCAACGGTGCGCTAGATTGTGTCTTGAAGGGTGAAGGGGAAGCATCCGCGCCAAAGTTGTTGGAGGCGGTGGAGCATGACCGCAAGTCGATCACGAAGGTGCCCGGTGTGTTTACCCTCGACGGCGAAGGGCCGCCGGCTCAGTTCATCGAGAATCTCGACGACGTGCGGCCTGCGAGGGATCTGCTCAGAAACCGGCGCAAGTACTTCATCGGCGTGCTGGATCCCTGTGCCTCGGTTGAGTTTGCGCGGGGATGCCCCTGGGATTGCTCCTTCTGCAGCGCCTGGACGTTTTACGGCCGTAGCTATCGCACGGTGAGCCCGGAGAAGGCGGTGGAAGAGCTGGAGCAGGTGCAAGAACCCGGTATTTTTCTGGTGGATGACGTGGCTTTCATCCAGGGTAAGCAGGGCATGGAAATCGGCGAAGCCGTGGCGCGGCGCGGCATCAAGAAACAATACTATATGGAAACGCGCGGCGATGTCTTGCTGCGCAACAAGGAAGTGTTTCAGCTCTGGAAGAAGCTGGGACTGCAGTACATGTTCCTGGGGGTGGAGGCAATCGACGAAGAAGGCCTCAAGATGCACCGCAAGCGCATTTCGCTTGGCAGGAACTTCGAGGCGTTGGAGTTCGCTCGCTCGATGGGCATCACCGTGGCCATCAACTTGATCGCTGATCCGGATTGGGATCGGGAACGATTCGAGGTCATTCGGCAGTGGTGCATGGATATCCCCGAAGTGGTGAATATCAGCGTTAATACGCCCTATCCCGGTACCGAAAGCTGGCTGACGGAATCCCGCAAGTTTCAGACGCGGGATTACCGCCTGTTCGACATTCAGCATGCCGTGTTACCGACGAAGATGCCGCTGAACGAGTTCTACGAGGAATTGGTCAAGACGCAGCAGGTGCTCAATATGAAGCACCTCGGCTGGGCCGCGCTTAAAGGCACGGCCAAGATCGTGGCTGGGCATCTTCTGCACGGGCAGACCAACTTCCTCAAGATGCTCTGGAAGTTCAATAGCGTCTACAATCCCAAACTCCAGATCGCCGATCACCAGCGTGTACCCAAGTATGAGATGACGCTCCCGACAGGACCGGTAGAGAGCAAGGACTTGGACGCCAAGCAGCTGTTTATCCTGCCGGCCAAGGGACGCCGAGGGCGCGCGCTCGATGATTCGAGCGAACAGTTTGTGGAGGCGACCCGCACGGGGACGAGTATCTAGTAGGATATTCATATGCCGTCAGCGTCGTTTCCTTGACCCGTGCAACGATAAAAGGGGAAGCGAGGAATTCCCCGTGACGGCATATTTCGAAACCGCTCACTCGACTCCGCAGGAAGCCGCGGTCGGCAGGCCTTGTGGCTCCACGTGCGACGGTTACGTCTTACGAATCAAAGACGGTCTTTTGGGTCATCCCGAATACGTACGTTCCCGTCATCGTCACGTTCGTCTTCAACTCCTGTTATACTAGCCCGCATGATTCATGAGCGCTTCTGCTACAATTGCGGATTCGCTGTTACGACGAGCTTAGCCGCAAGCTTCGCGCGGCCAGCGGGCAGGCTCGCCCCTCTTGGCTTCCACGTACTGTTTCACGTACGCGTCGGTCTCTCGGGGCTCCGCGTGCCCGTCTCACTAGGCGACGACGCAATTTCGCGGCGAACCGTCATGAATGATGCGGGCTAACCCCATTCCTTTTCCCGGAGTTACGCCATGAGCACTCCTTCCTGGGAAGAATTCGCCGACCTTGCGCTGACGCGGGTTCGCGCCGCTGGCGCAGAGTACGGCGACATCCGTATCCAACACAGCATGATCGAACAGATCCGAGGTGAAGATCGCCGGATTGCATCGATGCGTGATGCGGAAGACAGCGGATTCGGCATACGTGTGCTCTACCATGGGGCGTGGGGATTCGCCGCCAGCTCAATCCTGTCTCTGGAAGAGGTGCCGCGCATCGCGAATCTTGCCGTCGAGATCGCGAAAGGCTCGGCGTCGATTGCCACTGAAAAAGTGCGGCTAGCCGAAGAGCCTGTTTATCATGATCGAATTGTGACCTCTGTACGGATCGATCCTCGTACGGTGTCTCTGGAGCGGAAGACCGGCTTATTGATGGAGACGATGGAAATCCTCCACGGACAGCCTGGTATCGTCAGGAGCCGCGCCGACATCTGGTGGCGACGGGATCATAAGCGGTTTGTATCCACTGAAGGCACAGTGCTCGATTTCGATCTGTCGGCGGCCAACGGCGGAATCGAGGCGACGGCCTTGTCTGATGGACGATTCGCGACACGCTCGTTCAATACCCCGTATTTACGGCAAGGGTATGAACTGATCGAAGAGGCTCGTTTGCCTCAAGAAGCCTCGCGTGTTGCCAAGCAGGCCGTCGAAAAGGTAAAGGCTCCGGTCGTCGACGCCGGTCAGTATGACCTCGTTTTGGACCCGGAGCATCTCTCCCTCACTATGCACGAGTCCTGCGGTCATCCCAGCGAATTGGACCGCGCGCTCGGTTATGAGGCGAACTTTGCCGGTACCAGCTTTCTGACTCCCGACACGCGTGGAACCTTTCACTTCGGCTCTCCACAGGTCACACTTGTGGCGGACAACACAGAGCCGGGCACCCTCGCTGCGACCGGGTACGATGACGACGGGGTGGCCTGTCAGACCTGGGACATCGTCCGCAACGGTGTGTTTGTCGGGTACTGTACGAACCGCGAGGTGGCATCACGGATCGGCGAGACGAGGTCACGAGGGTCCAATCGAGCGGACAGCTGGGGCAGCGTGCCGATCGTACGCATTGCCAATATCGGATTGGCTCCGGGAGAGGCGACGCTTGATCAACTCATCGGCGACGTGAAGCGCGGCATCTATATCGAAGGCCACGGGTCCTACAGCATCGATCAGCGTCGTTACAACTTCCAGTTCGGCGGCGATGCGTTCTGGCTGATCGAAAACGGACGGCGCACCCATATGCTGCGTGATGTCATCTACCATGGAATCACTCCGGAATTTTGGAACAGGTGCGACGGTATTGCGGATCGGACGTTTCGGCAGCAGCACGGATTTATTACCTGTGGTAAGGGACAGCCTGTCCAGTCCGGCTGGATGACTCACGCGGCTTCACCCGCTCGGTTTCGAAGGGTACAGGTCATCAGAGGAGAGCGAGGAACGTGAGTAGTCCGATCGTGAAGACGTGGCCGAAGATGACGAGTCAAGAAGAATTTCGTTTTCTTGC